>NZ_QAIM01000535.1:0-5024 GCF_003061035.1 Acidovorax sp. HMWF018 | reverse complement strand
GCAGGCGCTGCGCGGTTGCAAGATGGTGCCGCTCGGGGCCATGCCCTATGTCGCGGTGGCGTCGGCCAGTTACGCGCAGCAGTACCTGCCGCAGGGGCTGACGCCCCACAACTTCCGCGACGTGTCGTTTCTGTCGTTCAACCGCAAGGACGACATGGCGGCCGAGTTTGTGGCCCGTGCGTTCGGGCTCAAGCGCGTGGCGCTCAACCACCTGTTTGTGCCGGGCTCTGAGGCGCAGATGCGCGCGGTGGCCGCCGGCTGGGCCGTGGGGGTCATGCCCGAGCTGATGGCGCGGCAGGCGCTGGCCGACGGCAGCATGGTGGACCTGGCCCCCGGCCGGTCGCTGCCGATCCAGCTGTACTGGCATTGCTGGAACCTGGAGTCCGAGCTGCTGGATGCGTTGTCGGCAGCGCTGACGGGCGCCGCTGCCCAGGCGCTGGTGTCCTGACACGGCCTTGCTGTTCGCCACATGCGGGGCGCAAGGCACGGTTTGTGCTGTCAAAAACGTGAACGACGTAGTTGCATTGCAACTTAGTCATTTATTTTTTTACTGCAATGTATAAAATGGACGCCATGCAAACGCCGCAACCCAAAGTCTCTTTCAAGGAGCAGATGCATCAGGCCCGCGAGGATGCCATCCTCCAGTCCGCCTGCCGCCTGCTGGGCGAAAAAGCCTTCGACGCCATGACCATGGACGACGTGGCCAACGCCGTCGGTATCGCCAAGGCCAGCCTGTACAAGCATTTCTGCAGCAAGGAAGAGCTGTGCAGCGCCGCCATGGTGCAGATCCTGGGGCGCGTGCAAGCTTATCTGGCAGGGTTGCCGGCCGACATGCCCCCGCTGGAAAAGCTGCATGCGCTGGTGCGCTGGTCGCTGGAGCGCCTGCTGACCAACGAGATGCCCCTGCTGCCGAGCCGCAACTCCACGCTGCGTGCGGTACTCATGGCCAACAAGGACTACCTGAACGGACTGGTGGCCGTGAGCGACCAGATCGGCGAATGGATCACCCAGGCCCAGGCCCAGGGGGTGATCAGCCCCACGCTGCCGCCGCTGGTGGTGCTGTACACCCTGTATGCGCGTGCGTGCGACCCGGTGGTGAGCTTCCTCAAGGAAGGCGGGCAGTACTCGGACGCCGAAATCGTGGACCTGGTGGTGCGCACCTGTTTTGACGGCCTGGCGGCGCGTTGAGCCGGGCGGCTTCATAGGCCACACAGCAAAAAGCCCGGCATGCCGGGCTTTTTGCTGTGTGGGTGCTGCGCCGGTGGGGCCAGGCAGCACCTGCAGTCCTGTCACTTGGGCAGGATCACCTTGTCCACCACGTGGATCACTCCATTGCTGGTGAACACGTCGGTAGCCACAATGCTGCTGGTGCGCATGTTCTGGTCGGTGATCACCAAGCTGGCGTTGATGGTGAAGGTCTGGCCCTGCACGGTGGTGATGGCGGTATTGACGGGCACTTCGGCCTTGAGCACGCGCGCGGGCACCACGTGGTAGGTCAGCACCTGGGTCAGCAGGGTCTTGTTGGCCAGCAGCGCGTCCTTGGTCACGCCCAGCTCGGTCAGCAGCGCCGCGAACGCGGCGTTGGTGGGGGCAAACACAGTGAAAGGGCCAGCGCCTTGCAGTGTGCTCACCAGGCCCGCGGCCACTACGGCCTCGACGAGGATGCTGAAGTCCGGCAGGGCCGAGGCCGTGGCCACGATGTCCTTGTCGACGGGCAGCAGCACCTTGTCCACCAGATGCACCACGCCGTTGCTGGCCTGGATGTCGGTGCTGGTGATGGTGCTCACGCGGTTGCGGCCGTCGGTGATCTTCAGGCCGTTGTTTGACTCGATCTTGAAGAAGCCGCCCGACACCGGCGTGATCGCCTTGCCCAGGGGCACATCAGCCCGCATCACCTTGCTGCCCAGCACGTGGTAGGTCAGCACGGCGGTCAGCAGGGGTTTGTTGGCCAGCAGCGCTTCCTTGGTCACGCCCAGTTCGGTCAGCAAGGCCGCAAACGCCGCGTTGGTGGGCGCGAACACGGTGAGCGTGCCTGTGCTCAGCGTGGGCGCCAGGCCAGCTGCGACCACGGCTTCGACCAGGATGCTCAGCTCGGGGGTGTTTTGCGCCAGCTCGACGATGTTGCGCTGGGGTTCGTCGTCGCTGCCCCCGCAGGCCTGCAACAGGGTGGTGCTGGCGCCCAGGGCGGCGGCCATCAGGACGGTGCGGCGATTGAATACGGTGTTCATGGCGGCTTCTCCTCGTGAATGGATGGTGGGTGAAAAGAGCGGTGGTGCCTGTGGCTTACTTGGGCATCAGCACCGTGTCGATCGCATGGATCACGCCGTTGCTGGCGGCCACGTCGGCGGCGATGACCTTGGACTGGTCCACCATCACGCCCATGTTGGTGGTGACGGTGAGTTCCTGGCCTTGCACGGTCTTGACCTTGCCCGCCTTCACATCCTTGGCCATGACCTTGCCGGGCACCACGTGGTAGGTCAGCACCTTGGTCAGTGCGGCCTTGTCAGCCAGCAGGCCGTCCAGCGTGGCCTTGGGGATCTTGGCGAACGCTTCGTCGGTGGGGGCAAACACTGTGAACGGGCCGGGGCCCTTGAGGGTGTCCACCAGACCGGCGGCCTGCACGGCGGCCACCAGGGTCTTGAAGTTGCCCGCCTTCACGGCGGTATCGACGATGTCTTGCGCCATGGCGCTGAAGGTGGCGCCAGCGGTCAAAGCGAGTGCAATCAGGGTCTTCTTCATGGGTCGTTCCTCTCGGTTTCGATGGAAATGACACGCCAAGATGGGCGTGGCGCGAATGTATAACCATTTGGTACGAAAGTAAACTGATTGGTCATTCAATAACCATTTAGTCGTAACGAGATGAAAAAAAGCCCTGCAAGGCAGGGCTTTGGGGTGGGCGTTGCGCCGTTGTGCGCTGTGGACCTGTGCGTTCAGCGAACGATCAGCAGCGGCACTTTGCTGTGGGCCAGCACCTGGGTGGTCACCGAGCCCATCACCAGCGTGGCGATGGCGCCATGGCCGTGCGAGCCCATGACCAGCAGGTCGAACTTGCCGGTGTCTGCCACCTTGGCAATGGTCTCGCCCACCGCGCCGACCTTGACGCTGCGCTTGGCATCCACCCCGTGGCGGCCCAGGAACTTGCACACCGGGGCGAGGATTTTTTCGGCTTCTTCCGCGTGGTAGTTGTCGACCACTTCCTTGCCCAGCGCGGCGCGTGCGCGGGGAGGCAGCGGGGCCTGCACCGTCAGCACGGTGTAGGTGTGGGTGCCGCCCAGCAGTTCTTCGTGGGTGGCCAGGTAGGCCAGCATTTTCTTGGTGTAGGCGCTGCCATCGACAGCAAGCAGGATGTTCATAGTGTTCTCCGAAAAAGGATGAAGCAGACTACTCTGCGCGGGTGCCTGTTGTCTTGACCTGGGTCATGTTGTTCTGTTCGGCGCGTGGCGGATTCGTACGAACCGCGCACCGATCATACGGTGACCATGCAGCGCGGCTGAAACGCTATCTGCTCGCCCTTGCGCGCATAACCCAGCGGGTTGGCCACCACCCGGCACTGCCAGGCGGAGCCATCGCTGTGCGTGCCCTGGGCGGTGTAGTCGCTGGGCGCATGCAGGTGGCCGTGTAGCCACAGCGGGGTGTACATCAGCAGGTCGTCCAGCGCGTTGCAAAACCCCGCCGTGCCAGGCACCAGGCCGTAGCGGGGGTCGGCGCTGCGCAGGCTGGGCGCAAAGTGGGTGACAACCACGGTGGCACCGTCAAATGGCTGCTGCAGCTCATCGCGCAGCCACTGCTGGCAGACCAGCGCCTGATCGCGCATGGGTTCGGCCAGAAACGGCTCCGCGTGGCGCGTGCCACCGGTCTTGCGCAGGTAGAAGTTGGCCGCGCGAAAAGCCTTGTCGCGCAGCTTGAGCCGGCGCGTGAGGTCGGTGGTGCCTTCGTGGTCGGCCAGCGCGTCGAAATCGCTCCAGAGCGTCGTGCCGACAAAGCGCACGCCTTGCAGCACCAGGGTTTCACGTTCGAGCCACGCAATGCCCAGGCGGTCGCAGGTCCGGCGCAGCCGCAGGTGCGCGGCATCGAAGTCCTGGGCGTCGTACTCATGGTTGCCGGGCACAAACAGCACGGGGGTCGGCCAGCCTGCATATTGGGACAACGGCGAAAACCGGGCCAGGCCGAAGTCGTCGTCGTCCAGTTGAGAGCCCTGCTGGTAGGAGCCCACGTCCCCCGCCAGCACCAGCACATCCGCGCCAAGGGCGGGCTCGGGCACAAAGTAGGGGTGTGCCTCCAGATGGAGGTCGGACAAAAGCTGGATATTCATCAGCCGTGCAGTCTAAGGCGTGCCGTGCAGGTCCTGCCCCGGAAAGGTGCGCCGTGCTGACCGTGCAAGCGCCTGCAGCAGCCAGGTCATTGCAGCCTGCTGGGGGCCGCGCCGGCGCCACAGGGCATCCACGTGCACGGCGGGCACGTCCAGCGGCAAAGCCCGTTGCACCAAGGCGTCGGCGATGCCGGTCACTGGCACAAAGTGGCGCGGCAGCACGGTCAGCAGGTCCGAGCCCGACACCACCCGACCGGCCGTGAAGAATTGGTTGACCGTGATCACCACCTTGCGCTCGCGGCCCAGCGACGCCAGGGCTTCGTCGATGAAACCAAAGGGCCGGCCCGAAAAACTCACCAGCATGTGCCGCGCTGCACAGTAGGTGTCCAGCGTCAGGGGCGCGTCGGCCAGAGGGTGGCCCTGGCGCATCACGCACACGTATTCGCCGTCGTACAGCCGGCGGCTTTCAAAGGCGACCACGCCGCCTGATTGCGCCCGCGCGGTGAGGTCGGCCAGTGCCGCTGGAAAGTAACCCACAGCCATGTCGGCCGCCTCTTCTTCGAGCAGACGCCGGGGGTCGCGCGTGGTCAGCGGCAGCACGCGGATGGAGATGCCGGGGGCTTCGCGCTCGATGATCTCCACCAGGGCCGGCACCAGCGTCGCCGCCGTGGCATCGGCCATCGCCAGCACAAAGGTGGACTCCGCCGTTGCCGGG
>NZ_QAIM01000534.1:0-14573 GCF_003061035.1 Acidovorax sp. HMWF018 | reverse complement strand
CGACAAGGCCGGCAACCTGTTGACCGACCTGACAGCCCGCCGCATCGACGAGCTGTTTGCCGACGGCACCATCTCGGGCGGCATGCTGCCCAAGATTGCCGGTGCGCTGGATGCCGCCAAGGCGGGTGTAAATGCGGTGCACATCATTGACGGGCGGGTGCCCCATGCCATGCTGCTGGAGATCCTGACTGACCAGGCCTACGGCACCATGATCCGGTCTCACTGACCCCGCGTGAGGTCTCCATGCGTCTGCTGTTGGTCGAAGACGATGTGATGGTGGCTAGCGGCATCAAGCTGGGGCTCACCGATGCGGGTTATGCGGTGGACTGGGTGGGCAGTGGCGAGCGGGCCGAAGAGGTGCTGCGCGCCGAGTCGTTTGACGCAGCCATCATCGACATCGGGTTGCCCGCCATGGACGGCCTGGAGCTGACACGCCGCCTGCGCCGCCCTGACATGGCAAGCCCCGCGATGCCAGTTTTGATCCTGACGGCGCGTGACGCGCTGCATGACCGGGTGCAGGGGCTGGATCTGGGGGCGGATGACTACATGGTCAAGCCGTTCGAGCTGCCTGAGCTACTGGCGCGCCTGCGTGCGCTGTTGCGCCGTTCCCAGGCCGCGACTACGGCTGTGCTGAGTTTTGGCCCGCTGGAGCTGGACACTGCCGGGCGCCGGGCCAGCATGCGCACACCGGCTGGCGAGCAGGTCATCGAACTGGGCCCGCGCGAGTGGACGGTGCTCGAATACCTGCTCATCAACGCCCCCAAGCCTGCTAGCAAAGACAAGCTGCTGCAGGCACTGACCGGGTGGGACAAGGAGATCACCCCCAACGCGGTGGAGGTGTATGTCTCGCGCCTGCGGGGCAAGCTGGAACCCCACGGTGTGGCGCTGCGGTCCATACGGGGCTTTGGCTACCGGCTTGAACTGCAGGCAACCTGAGCAGGAATTTTCCGCGCCCAGTTCGCCGCCTCGCCATGCTTTGGAAAAACTCTTCCCGGCGGCCCGGCCTGCGCGCCATGACATCGGACTTGCGCACCCGGCTGCTGCTGATGCTGGTACTGCCCCTGTGTGTGCTGGTGCTGGCAGGGGTCTGGCTGGACTACCGGTCGGCCGATGAGGCGGCTGGCCAGCACGACCAGCGTCTGGTGCGGCTGCTGCCCGCGCTGGCCGATTCGGTGCTGGCGCCGCCCATCCACGACAACGACCCACCGCTGCTGCTGCTGGCGCCGCCCATCGAAGAGTTTTTGCGCCAGAACGCGGGCTTTGCGGCCTATAGCGTGCGCGATACCTCGGGGCGCCTGTTGCTCGGAGAGGGCTGGGTACACGGCGCCGTGCCCACCACACAGGCCCCGGAGTTCCACAGCGTTGAGTTCGGCGGCGTGACGTACCGGGTGGCGGCGCAACGCGGGCGTACGGGGGCGGGCGAACTGGTCGTGGCCCTCGCCGACGGGTCGGACCCTCGCCAGAAATGGGCGCAGCAACTGCTCCTGAGGGTGTTGTTGCCCAACCTCGTATTGCTGATTGCCGCGGGTTTTGCGATCCATTGGGCGGTGCGGCAGGCCTTCAAACCCCTGGTGGGGCTTGCGGAGGCGGTGGAGCGCCGCTCTCCCCGCGATCTCAGTCCCATCGACGAGGCCGCCTCGCCCGACGAGGTGCGGCCCCTGGTGCACTCGCTCAACCGCCTGTTTGCGCTGGTCAACGCACAGGCCGAAGGGCAGCGGCGTTTTGTGGCCGACGCGGCGCACCAGTTGCGCACGCCGCTGGCGGGCTTGCAGGCCCAGGTGGAGGCCTGGGCCATGATGGCCAAGGCGGCAGCGCCGCCACGCACGTCATTCCCGGATTTCGACCGGAAAATGCCGCTAGCGCATGAAGATCGTGCACAAGGTGCTATTTTTTTGGGAGCGGATCAGATCGAGAAGCTGCGCAACGCCACGCGCCGCACCTCTCAGCTGGCGCACCAGCTGCTGGCGTTGTCTCGCGCGGACGCCCGCAGCCTGGACGCGCAGCCGCCGCAGCGGGTGGACCTCAAGGATCTGTGCGAGTCGCTGCTGGAAACATTTTTGGACGCAGCCACCGGCAAGGGCCTGGACCTCGGGCTCGATGTCCAGTTGGTGCATGTGACAGGCCATGGCTGGCTGCTGCGCGAGCTGCTGTCCAACCTGGTGGACAACGCCATCAAATACACACCTGCGGGGGGCGTGGTGACCATCCGCTGCGGACTGCGCCAGGGGCGCGCGGGCCCGCCCCGGCCCTACGTGGAGGTGGAGGACGACGGCCCCGGCGTGCCGGAGTCTGAGCGTACCCGCGTGTTGCAGCGGTTCTACCGCGTGCCCGGCGCGGGAGGCGAGGGCACGGGCCTGGGCCTGGCCATTGCGGACGAGATTGCCCGGGTACACCGTGCCGCACTGACGCTGGGCACGGGCCCCCAGGGGCGCGGGCTGCTGGTGACGGTGGTGTTTCCGCTGTAGTCGTGCGGGGTCCCCGGGCCGTCCGGACCGACAAGGGGCCTGTGCGAGAATCATTTCCACACACGATTGACTTGTGCAAACAGGTGGCGGCCCGGCCCCTCCTGGCTGCGGCAAGATGTGACATCGTGATCCACGCCCTGCAGTGATCCGACCATGCCCAGTGGCATGCGCACCGGGAGCAGGGCCCCACCGGAGTCCCTGTCCTGCATGTCTGAAATCTCGCCCCTCCCCGAGCCTGCCAGTACCGCCGAAGCGGGTGATGTTGCGGCTGCACGCAAGCGGCCCAAGCCCGGGGAACGGCGCGTCCAGATCCTGCAGGCCCTGGCCGCCATGCTGGAGCAGCCGGGGGCTGAACGCATCACCACCGCCGCGTTGGCCGCACGGCTGTCCGTCAGCGAGGCCGCGCTGTACCGCCACTTCGCCAGCAAGGCGCAGATGTTCGAGGGCTTGATCGATTTCATCGAGCAATCGGTGTTCACGCTGGTGCAGCAGATCACCGGGCGCGACGTGCCTGACCCCGCACAGCCTGCCGACGCGGGCGCGCGCCAGGCCGCCCGCATCGTGGCCCTGGTGCTGCAGTTTGGCGAACGCAACCCGGGTATGGTGCGGGTGATGGTGGGCGACGCGCTGGTGTTCGAGCACGAGCGCCTGCAGCAGCGCATGAACCAGTTTTTTGACCGCATCGAATCCACCCTGCGCCAGTGCCTGCGGGCTACTACGGCTGCATCCAGCACGCCCACGGTGGACGCCCAGGTGGCGGCCAGCGTGTTGACGGCCTTTGTGGTCGGGCGCCTGCAGTGCTACGCCCGCTCGGGGTTTCGGCGCCTGCCCACCGAGCACCTGGAAGCCAGCCTGGCGCTGATGTTGTAGCGATCCGCGCTGTTGAGGCGGCGCATCACGACGGGGGTGGCGCGGCTGCAACGGGTGGTTTGGATGGGTCTCCCTATTTTTTCCGGGGGCTTGGGGGCTGCAGGGAATTTGCTGCAGAATAGAACGAACGTTCGTTTTTATTCGTGCCCATGTCCTCCATCCCCGAATCCCGCCAGGTCACCCGCATCCCGCGCGCTCGCAGTGGTACCGGCCGTGCCTTGCAAAAAGGCCAGCAGACCAAGGCGGCCATCGTCGAGGCCGCGCTGGGCTTGGCCACGCACATCGGGCTGGAAGGCCTTTCCATCGGGGCGCTGGCAGACGTCACCGGCATGAGCAAGTCGGGCGTTTTCGCCCACTTTGGCTCCCGCGAAGAGCTGCAGATCTCCGTGATCCGCGAATACCACACCCGCTTCGAGCAGGAAGTGTTCTACCCCGCCATGTCCGCCCCGCGTGGCGTGGCGCGTTTGTCGGCGCTGTTCGACAACTGGATGAAGCGCACCTCCATCGAAATCGACTCGGGCTGCATCTACATCAGCGGCGCGGTCGAGTTTGACGACCGCACCGGCCCCGTGCGCGATGCACTCGCCAGCTCGGTGCTGACCTGGCATGCCGCCATGCGCCGCGCCATCGAACAGTGCAAGGAGCTGGGCGAGCTGCGGGCCGACACCAAGGAAGAGCAGATGCTCTTCGAGATCCACGGCCTGATCCTCGCTCTGCACTACGAAGCGCGGTTCCTGCAGACCCCGGGCTCTATCGACAGAGCCGTCGTGGGCTTTCACAACATCCTGGCGCGTTACAGCGCCACCGCGGCCGCCGCCAAGGCACCCACGGTGGCGCGCCGCAAAGTTTCCAACCAAACCACCCCATCCAAGGAGTAAACCCATGCCTACCTATACGCCGCCCCTGCGCGACATGCAATTCGTCATGCACGAAGTGCTCAAGGTGAGTGATGAATTCAAGGCGATGCCCCCCCACGCCGAAGTGGATGTGGACACCATCAACGCCGTGATCGAAGAGGCCGGCAAGTTTGCCGCCGAAGTCGCGTTCCCGCTCAACATCAGCGGCGACACCGAAGGCTGCGTGCTGAACAAGACCACGCACGAAGTGAAGACCCCCACCGGCTTCAAGGACGCGTATGCCAAGTACGTGGAAGGCGGCTGGGCAGCGCTGAGCTGCGACCCGGCCTACGGCGGCCAGGGCCTGCCCTTTGTGCTGAACCAGTGCCTGTACGAGATGCTGAACTCGGCCAACCAGGCCTGGACGATGTACCCCGGCCTGTCGCACGGCGCATACGAAGCCCTGCACGCCCACGGCACCGACGCCCAGAAGGCCCTGTACCTGCCCAAGCTGACCAGCGGCGAATGGACCGGCACCATGTGCCTGACCGAACCCCATTGCGGTACCGACCTGGGCCTGATGCGCACCAAGGCCGAACCCCAGGCCGACGGCACCTACAAGATCACCGGCAACAAGATCTTCATCAGCGCTGGTGAGCACGACATGGCCGCCAACATCGTTCACCTAGTGCTGGCTCGCCTGCCCGATGCGCCCAAGGGCAGCAAGGGCATCAGCCTGTTTGTGGTGCCCAAGTTCAACGTCAATGCCGACGGCTCGCTGGGCGAGCGCAACCCGATCTTCTGCACGGGCCTGGAGCACAAGATGGGCATCCACGGCAACGCCACCGCGCAGATCGCGCTGGACGGCGCCATCGGCACCATGGTGGGCCAGCCCAACAAGGGCCTGGCCGCGATGTTTGTGATGATGAACGCCGCCCGCCTGGGTGTGGGCAACCAGTCGCTGGGCTTGACGGAAGTGGCTTACCAGAACGCTCTGGCCTATGCCAAGGACCGCATCCAGTCGCGCAGCCTGTCGGGCCCCAAGGCCAAGGACAAGGACGCCGACCCCATCATCGTGCACCCCGATGTGCGCAAGATGCTGCTCACCGCCAAGGCCTATGCCGAAGGTGGCCGCGCGCTGCAAATCTTCTGCACGCTGCTGCTGGACAAGGTGCACAGCCACCCCGATGAAAAGGTGCGCAAGGACTCCGAAGAACTCGTGGCCCTGCTGACCCCCATCGTCAAGGCCTTTATCACCGACAACGGCCACATCAGCACCAACGCCTGCATGCAGGTCTTCGGCGGCCACGGCTTCATCAAGGAATGGGGCATGGAGCAGTACGTGCGGGACAACCGCATCAACATGATCTACGAAGGCACCAACACCATCCAGTCGCTGGACCTGCTGGGCCGCAAGGTGCTGGGCAACAACGGCGCCACGCTGAAAAAGCTGGGCAAGCTGATTGGCCAGCTGGTGGAAGAAGAGGGCGTGAACGAGCGCATGGCCGAGTTCATCAACCCCGTGGCCATGCTGGGCGACCAGATGACCAAGTTCACCACCGAGATCGGTTTCAAGGGCATGCAAAACCCCGACGAAGTGGGCGCCGCTGCCGTGGACTACCTGCGCGTGGCCGGCCACCTGGTGTTCGGCTACCTGTTCGCCCGCATGGCCCAGGTCGCCCTGCGCGAGATCGCTGCTGGCAACACCGACCCGTTTTATGGTGCCAAGCTGCAGACCGCACGCTTCTACTTCGCCAAGCTGTTCCCCGAGACCGCCACGCTGATGCGCACAGCCCGTGCCGGCAGCAAGGTGCTGATGGACACCGATCTGGCCCTGGCCTGATCGGCGCCGGATGCGGATTTCAAGCCTTTTTGCCAGGGAGCGCAGATGTTCAAAGCGGTAGCAGCTATTGTTTTGGTAGCGGGCGCGCTGCCGGCCTGGGCGCAGATGACGCCCGAAGGCCTGTGGCGCAACATCGATGACAAGACCGGCGAGGCCAAGGCCGAGATCCGCATCCGCGACATTGGCGGCGGCGTGTTGAACGGGGCGCTGGAAAAGCGCCTGTCCAAAGACGCCAAGCCCGACGAGGTCTGCGACGAATGCTCGGATGACCGCAAGGGCAAGCCCATCCTGGGCTTGGAGATCATCCGGGGTGCCAAGAAGGCTGACGGCAAAGAGGTGTGGGAAGGCGGCAAGATTCTCGACCCCGAGAACGGCCGCAACTACACCCTGCGCATGACCCCCGTCGAGGGCGGCAAGAAGCTCGAAGTGCGGGGCTCGATCGGCCCGTTCGGCCGCACGCAAACCTGGATCCGCGTCCAGTAAACCCCATTCCCGTGGCCTTGCGCGCCCCCTGCGGTGTTGCGCAACGCCCCAACCAGGAACCTAACCCATGTCCCGATTCCAAGTGAAAAAAGTCGCCGTACTCGGCGCAGGCGTGATGGGCGCGCAGATTGCCGCCCACCTCGTCAACGTGAAGGTGCCCGTGGTGCTGTTCGACCTGCCCGCCAAGGAAGGTCCCAAGAACGGCATCGTCACCAAGGCCGTCGAAGGCCTGAAAAAGCTCAAGCCCTCGCCCCTGGGTGTGGCCGATGACGCAGCGCTGATCCAGCAGGCCAACTACGAAGAGCACATGCACCTGCTCAAGGAATGCGACCTCGTGATCGAGGCCATTGCCGAGCGCATGGATTGGAAGCTCGACCTCTACACCAAGATCGCTCCCCACGTGGCCAAGCACGCCATCCTGGCGTCCAACACCTCGGGCCTTTCGATCACCAAGCTGTCCGAAGTGCTGCCCGAGAGCATCAAGCCCCGTTTCTGCGGCATCCACTTCTTCAACCCCCCGCGCTACATGACGCTGGTGGAACTGATCAACACCCCCACCACCCAGCCTGAAGTGCTGGACCAGCTCGAAGCCTTTGTCACCAGCGGCCTGGGCAAGGGCGTGGTGCGCGCGCACGACACGCCCAACTTCGTGGCCAACCGCGTGGGCATCGCCGGCATGCTGGCCACGATGAAGGAAGTCGAGAACTTCGGCCTGACCTATGACGTGGTGGACGACCTCACGGGCAAGAAGCTCGGCCGTGCATCCAGCGGCACCTTCCGCACCGCCGACGTGGTGGGTCTGGACACCATGGCCCACGTGATCAAGACGCTGCAGGACAACCTGAGCATTGAGACCGACCCCTTCTACGAAAGCTTTGGCACGCCTGCCGTGCTGAAAAAGCTGCTGGAGCTGGGCAACCTGGGGCAGAAGACCAAGGCCGGTTTCTTCAAGAAGGTCGGCCGTAATGTGATGCGCTTCGAGCTGGAAAGCGAAGAGTACGTGCCCGCCGGCCAGAAGGCCGACGAGGTGTACGCGCGCATGCTCAAGAAGCCCGCTGCCGAGCGCCTGCGCCTGCTGCGCAACGCCGAAGGCGCGCCCGGCCAGTTCCTCTGGGCCATCCTGCGCAACAGCTTCCACTACGCTGCCGTGCACCTGGGCACCATCGCCGACAACGCCCGCGACGTGGAACAGGCCATGCGCTGGGGCTTCGGCATGAAGCAGGGTCCCTTCGAGCTGTGGCAGGAAGCCGGTTGGCTCGAAGTCGCGAAGATGATCCAGGAAGACATCGACGCTGGCAAAGCGCTGTGCAAGGCACCGCTGCCCGAGTGGGTCTTCAAGGGCCCCGTGGCCGACGCCGGTGGCGTGCACACCGCGCAAGGTTCGTGGAGTGCATCGCAGAACAAGTTTGTGCCCCGCCGCCAGTTGCCCGTGTACGAGCGCCAGATCTTCCCCGAGGCCCTGTTGGGCGAAACCAGCCTGCCCGACTGGCGCACCGCTGGCACCACGATTGCTGAATCGAAGGCGCTGCGCACCTGGACGCTGGACGGCCAAGTACTCATCGCCAGCATCAAGAACAAGATGCACGCCATCAGCCCCGAGGTGATGGAAGCGCTGATGGAAGCGCTGGAACTGGCCGAGTCTGAGTACCAAGGCATGGTCATCTGGTCCGGCGACGCTCCTTTCAGCGTGGGTGCGGACCTGGAAGCCACGATGCCCGCCTTCATGGTCGGCGGCGCCGATGCGGTGGAAAGCATCGAGCAGGAGCTGCAAAACCTGATGATGCGCATCCGCTATGCGCAGGTGCCTGTCGTCGCAGCCATCCATGGCATGGCGCTGGGCGGTGGCTGTGAGCTGGCCGTGTATTCGGCCAAGCGCGTGGCCCACATGGAAAGCTACATCGGCCTGGTCGAAGTGGGCGTGGGCCTGGTGCCCGGCGCCGGCGGCCTGACCTACATCGCCCGCCGCGCGGCCGAGAACATGGCAGCTTCCACATCCAAGGACATCCTGCCTTTCCTGACCGAAGGCTTCACCGCCGCCGCCATGGCCAAGGTGGGCACCAGCGCGCTGGAGTCGCGCAAGCTGGGTTACCTGCTGGATAGCGACATCATCGTGCCCCACAAGGATGAGCTGTTGTTCGTCGCCATCAACGAAGCCAAGTCCATGGCCGCGAGCGGCTGGCGTGCGCCGCACAAGCGCCTGTTCCCCGTGGCCGGCCGCAGCGGTCTGGCCACCATCAAGGCCCAGCTGGTGAACATGCGCGACGGCGGCTTCATCAGCGCCTACGACTTCAAGATCGGCGCCATGATCGCCGAAGTGGTCTGTGGCGGCGATGTGGATGCTGGCTCGATGGTGAGCGAGGAATACCTGCTCACGCTGGAGCGCAAGGTGTTCTGCCACCTGATCGCCCAGCCCAAGACGCATGAGCGCATCCTGGGCATGTTGTCCACCGGCAAGCCGGTTCGCAACTGATCCGGACGTCGATGGATACCGGTAGACCGACATGAGCGAACACGCCCCCAACAAATTGCAGCGCTCGCTGATGCGCCTGGACGAGGCCCCCGCCTTCATGCGCGGGTTCGTGCAGAACATCATCTTGCGCCGGGCTGTGCCCTTTACCGGCACGGCCGGGGTGAAGTTCGTGTCGCTCACGCCTGAGCGGGTCGAAGTGCATCTTGCCAACGAGCACCGTGTGCAAAACCACATTGGTGGTGTGCACGCCTCGGCCATGAACCTGCTGGCCGAAACGGCCACCGGCATGGTCGTGGGCATGAACGTGCGCGACGACTGCCTGCCGCTGGCCAAGGAGCTGAGCATGGCGTTCAAGAAGCGCGCCACGGGCGGCTTGAAGGCCGTGGCCACGCTCACCGCCGAGCAGCGCGCCGCCATGCGGGCCAGCGACAAGGGCGAGGTGCAGGTGAAAGTCACCGTCACCGACGAAGCCGGTGTGGAGCCGGTCGAATGTGTATTTACGTGGGCCTGGGTTCCTTCCAGCCGCCCCCCCAAGAATTGAAGGAGTTTCACCATGGCTCAAAAACAAGTCCAGGACGCCTACATCGTCGCCGCCACGCGCACGCCCATCGGGCGCTCGGGCCGCGGCTATTTCAAAAACACACGGCCTGACGACCTGCTGGTCGCCGCGATCAAGAGCGCCATGCGGCAGGTGCCCACGCTGGACCCCAAGGCGATTGAAGACGCCATCATCGGCTGCTCGTTCCCCGAAGGCGAGCAGGGCATGAACATGGCCCGCATCGCCGTGGGCCTGGCGTTTGACCACCCTGTGGGCGGCGTGACCGTGAACCGCTTTTGCGCATCGGGCATCACCGCGCTGCAGATGGCGGCTGACCGCATCCGCGTGGGCGAGGCCGACGTGCTGATCGCCGGCGGCGCCGAGTCCATGAGCCTGGTGCCCATGGGCGGCAACAAGCCCTCGTTCAACGCCGAGATCTTTGCGAAGGACGAAAACGTGGGCATCGCCTACGGCATGGGCCTCACGGCCGAAAAGGTCGCCCAGCAGTGGAAGGTGAGCCGCGAAGCGCAAGACGCGTTTGCCCTCGAATCCCACCTGCGCGCCATCAAGGCGCAAAAGGCCGGGGAGTTCAGCGACGAAATCACGCCCTTCGAAATCGTGGAGCGTTCGCCCAATCTCGCTACCGGCGAAGTGGTGGAAAAGCGCCGCACCGTGAGCCTGGACGAAGGCCCTCGTCCTGATACGTCCCTGGAAGGCCTGGCCAAGCTCAAGCCCGTGTTTGCGGCACGTGGCAGTGTCACGGCGGGCAACAGCTCGCAGACCAGCGATGGCGCCGGTGCCCTCATCGTGGCCAGCGAAAAGGCCGTGAAGCAGTTTGGCCTGACGCCCCTGGCGCGTTTTGTGAGCTACGCAGCGCGCGGCGTGCCGCCCGAGATCATGGGCATTGGACCGATCGAAGCGATTCCTGCGGCCCTGCGTTATGCGGGTCTCAAGAGCGATGACATTGGCTGGTACGAGCTGAACGAGGCGTTTGCGGCCCAGTCGCTGGCGGTGATCAATACGCTGGGCCTGAACCCTGCGAACGTGAACCCCATGGGTGGCGCGATTGCATTGGGGCACCCGCTGGGGGCGACGGGTGCGATCCGCGCAGCGACGGTGGTGCATGCGCTGCGTCGGCACAAGCTGAAGTACGGCATGGTCACGATGTGCGTAGGAACCGGCCAAGGCGCCGCCGGCATCATCGAGGCTTTGTAACCGGCTACTGCGCGGGCCATCTGCGTCGTTGGGCGGTGCTCGGAATCCTCACGTACAGGAAGTACGTTCCGGTTCCTGTGCTCCGTCCACCTAGCAGCTGATCCCGCTCGCTACGCCCTTGAGGGCGGGGTGTGAAGGCAGGGGGAAGTGCACTGCCTGTTTTTCTTTTCCATTCAAGCTGGCGCAGATCAGCATTGAACCTAGGAGACAGACATGAACAAGCAAACCTTGCAGGTCAACGGGGCGGTGTCTTTGGCACTGCGTGTCTACGAACCCGAGGGCGCACCGCGCGCCAGCGTTGTCATCGGCGGCGCGATGGGGGTGCGGCAGTCGTATTACGAGGCCTTTGCGCTGTGGATGGCGCAGCAGGGGTTTCGGGTCACCACGTTCGACTACCGAGGCCATGGCGATTCGCTGCAGGGCGCCATGCGCGATGTGAAGGCGGATCTGTTTGATTGGGCGCAGGACTATGAGGCGGTGATCTCTGGCGCCAAGGCCGCGTTGCCTGCGCAGCCGCTGTACTTGCTGGGCCACAGTCTGGGCGCGCAGTTGCCCGGTCTCTTGAAGAAGCCCGAGCAGGTCGATGGTCTGCTCAGCGTGGCCGCAGGCAGCGGCTACTGGCGCGATAACGCGCCCCAGCTCAAGCGCATCGTTCCGTATTTCTGGTGGGTTTTGGTGCCGCTGGCAACGCGGCTGTGCGGGTACTTTCCGGGGCGTACGCTCAAGAAGGTGGGCGACCTGCCTGCGGGGGTGATCCTGCAGTGGCGCCGCTGGTGCCTGCATCCAGCCTACATGGTGGGCGCCGAGGGGCCTGCGGTGGCGCAGAGTTATGGCGCGGTGCGGTTCCCGGTGCTGGCGCTGTCGATGGCGGACGACGAACTGATGACCTTGCGTGGCACGCACAACTTGGTAAACCTGTACGCCAACACCGAGCGCCGGGTGGAGAGCATCACGCCGGCCGACCTGCAGGTGCGGCGCATTGGGCACTTTGGTTTCTTTCGCGACCAGTTCCGCCAAAGCCTGTGGCCGCGCGCAGCGGCTGCGCTGGCCGCCCTGGGTGGCGGCGGAATGCCCCACGGCGAAGTCTCCGGTACGACGGCCTGAGCGGTCGTTTCGCGGCACACTTGCAGCATGACTTCCTCTTCATCCACTTCTTCGTCTGCGTCTTCGTCCTCCGCTACCCACCCGCTGGACGAGGCGCTGCAACTGATGGCTTCGTCCGCTGCGACGGGCCAGTACGAAGGGCAGACCCACCCCGGCTACTGGAACATGGTCGGCCCGTTTGGCGGCATCACCGCTGCCACGCTGCTGCAGGCCATCTTGCAGCACCCCGACCGGCTGGGCGATCCGCTGTCGCTCACTGTCAACTATGCGGGCGCTTTGACCGCTGGTGCGTTCACGGTGCAGGCAACTCCTGTTCGCACCAATCGTTCCACCCAGCACTGGACGCTGTCGATCCTGCAGGCCGGTGCCGACGGCGCGCAGGTGGTCACCACCACGGCCACCGCCGTCACGGCCGTGCGCCGCGAGACCTGGAGCGTGGGCGATGTGCCCATGCCGCAGGTGCCACCCCCTGCAGAGCAAAAGGCCATCGTTGCCCCCTTGGGCGCTGTGGAATGGCTCAATCGCTACGAGATGCGCCCCATCGCTGGCTTCATCCCGCGCACCTGGGACGGCAGCGGCGACCACAGCCTGACGCAGCTGTGGATGCGCGACACACCACCGCGGCCGCTCGACTTTGTGGCGCTGTCCGCATTGGCCGATGTGTTCTTCCCCCGCGTGTGGCTGCGCCGTGCGCGCCAGGTGCCTGCGGGCACGGTGTCGATCACCGTGTACTTCCACGCCACGGCAGAGCAGCTGCAGGCCACGGGCACTGGCTTCCTGCTCGGCCAGGCGCGCGGGCAGGAGTTCCGCAACGGTTTCTTTGACCAGACCGTGCAGCTGTGGAACGAGGCTGGCACCATGCTGGCCACCAGCCATCAGATCGTTTACTACAAGGAATAGGAAGTCGGCCTGTCGCCCTGTGCCGTACCGCATTCCTCTCGTCCCAATCCATCCGACCCGGAACCATCATCACCATGACCGAAGCCACCCAAGACATCCTCGTCCACTCCGAAGCGGGCGTGACCACCATCACCTTCAACCGCGTGGACAAGAAGAACTCCATCACGCGCGACATGTACGCCGCTATGGCTGATGCGCTCGATGCCGCCAAGGCCGATGCCAGCGTGCGCGTGGTGGTGTTCCAGGGCGACGTGGCGATCTTCAGCGCGGGCAATGACATTGGCGATTTCTTGCAGCAGCCGCCTGCCACGCAGGACTCGCCCGTGTTCCGTTTTTTGCGCGGCATCGCCACCTTCCCCAAGCCTGTGATCGCCTCGGTGTGTGGCCCGGCCGTGGGCATTGGCACGACGATGCTGTTCCACTGCGACCTCGTTTACGCGGGCGACAACGCGGCGTTCTCCATGCCGTTCGTGAATTTGGGCCTGTGCCCCGAGGCTGCATCGAGCCTGCTGGTGCCGCAGATGCTGGGGTACCACCGCGCTGCGGAAGCCTTGCTGTTGGGCGAGCCGTTCATGGCCGAAGCCGCGTTGGAAGTGGGGCTGGTCAACCGCGTGGTGCCGCCGACCGAGTGCAATGGCGTCGCACAGGCGCAGGCGAAGAAGCTGGCAGCCAAGCCGTTGTCGTCGCTCATCGAAACCAAGCGGTTGATGAAGGGCGGGCAGACGGCGAAGGTGCTGGAGGTGATGGCGGAAGAGGGCGAGAGCTTTGGGCGCATGCTGCGTGAGCCTGCGGCGCGGGAGGCGTTCTCGGCTTTTATGGAGAAGAGAAAGCCTGATTTCAGCGCGGTTTGATTCGCTAGTTCTGAGGCATTTTGGGCTGCTGGCGCTTGTATATAAAGCGCTGGCAGCTATTGTTTTTATAGCTCGTTCTCGCCCCATCCTTTCGGGTTGAGCCTACCGAAGCTTGTTTTGGCGGTGGCTACTGCATGCCCGTGTGGAGTGCGGGAGCCGGGAGTCGCCCGGCGTGCGAGTAACTTTCTTTTGCTTCGCCAAAAGAAAGTCACCAAAGAAAAGGCGACCCCCAGTCTGCGACCCCTTCGCTGTGCGAAGGGGCAAACCTGCGGCGGGGCGGTTGTGGGGTGCGCCATGGAACTCGCTTTGCGCTGCGCGCGCCGCTCGGACAGCCACGGCGAGTCAGAGCACGAAGCACGCGCGCTCCGACGCGCGTGCCACCCCACAACCGCCCCGCCGCAGGCGCAGCCAGCAGGGGGGTGGGCGGCCGAACATCCAACAGCCGAATAGCCAAGCAGCCGCACGGGCCTTTGCTGCGCTCGGCCCCATCTCGCGGGCGCACGCGCCACGCGCTGCGAGAGCTGGGCCGAGCGAAGCAAAGGCCCGTGTGGATGTCCGATTCGCGGGTTCCCTTCTGGATGCGCCTGGGGCGCGCAGGGCGCGGGGTGGCATGCGCGTCGGAGCGCGCATGCTTCGTGATCTGACTCACCGCAGTTGTCCGAGCGGAGCGCCAAAGGCGCGCAGCGAGTTCTGCGGTGCACCCCGTGACCGAGCACCCCAGGTTGCCCCGCAGCGCAGCGAAGGGGTCGCAGACAGCAGGGTCGCCCTTTCTTTGGTGACTTTCTTGTCGAGCAAGCGAAAGAAAGTTACTCGCCTGCCGGGCGACTCCCGGCCTCCGTCCTTCGCATAGGCACGCGATCTGCTTCCAAATGAATAGCAAATCAGGCAGTGAATGCTGGCGCTTAAGGCAACGCTGATTAAGGTCCACCATTGAGAGGGGTCAAACGTTATCCGCAGATGAAGCAGCAGACCTTGGCAATGGCCGCAGATCAAGACAA
>NZ_QAIM01000533.1:0-1649 GCF_003061035.1 Acidovorax sp. HMWF018 | reverse complement strand
AACCACGCCCGCCGCGCCACCCGCCACGGCGACTGCGACTGCGGCACCGGCTGCCCCAGCACCGGCAACCGGCGCTAGCAAAAACTAAGCATGCTTCACAAGCAGCAAGCCCGCTCCAGCGGGCTTGTTTTTTTGCGGCAGGGCATGCGCGACAGCAAGGGGCGGGCAGGGTTTTTAGGGGCTGCCCCCAGGGCGTGTCCCTCTTCAATTCCCCACGCGAAAGCCATCCAGGCCGTGCAGTGCCAGGCGCCCTGAGCGCCGTGTAGCTTGGCTACACAAGCGAAGGGCAACGACGCAATGTGCGGCTTGGCTGGCTTTCCCTTCGGGCTGGCGGTGCAATGCGGCGTCTGCTTTGTCGGGCATCCATCCGCATTGCACCGCCAGCGCGTGGGGGAATTGAAGAGGGACACGCCCTAGAATCAATCGCGCATGCCCCTGATTACGCTCATCCTTCTCCCCTTCATCGGCAGCCTGCTGGCAGCGGTTCTGCCCTCCAACGCCCGCAATACCGAGTCCACCCTGGCAGGACTCATTGCCCTGTTCTGCACCGTGCAAGCGGCGCTCTACTTCCCGCAGATTGCAGACGGCGGCGTGATCCGGCAAGAGCTGGCCTGGCTGCCCGCGCTGGGCCTGAACCTCGTCATCCGCATGGACGGCTTTGCCTGGATGTTCTGCATGCTGGTGCTGGGCGTGGGCAGCCTGGTGGTGCTGTATGCGCGCTACTACATGTCTGCGGCCGACCCGGTGCCGCGCTTCTTCTCGTTTTTTCTGGCCTTCATGGGTGCGATGGCAGGCGTTGTTCTGTCGGGCAACATCATCCAGATTGCGTTTTTCTGGGAGCTGACCAGCCTGTTTTCGTTTCTGCTGATCGGCTACTGGCACCACCGCAAGGATGCGCGGCGCGGCGCGCGCATGGCGCTCACCGTCACCGGCACGGGCGGCCTGGCCATGCTGGCGGGCATGCTGGTGCTGGGGCACATCGTTGGCAGCTACGACCTCGATCATGTGCTCGCCGCCGGCCAGCTCATCCAGAACCACGCGCTGTACACCACCGCGCTCGTACTGATCCTGCTGGGCGCGCTCACCAAAAGCGCGCAGTTCCCCTTCCACTTCTGGCTGCCCCACGCCATGGCCGCGCCCACGCCTGTGTCGGCCTACCTGCACTCGGCCACCATGGTCAAGGCGGGCGTGTTTCTGCTGGCGCGCCTGTGGCCCGCGCTGGCGGGCACCGAGCAGTGGTTCTGGCTGGTGGGCGGCGCGGGCCTGGCCACCTTGCTGGTGGGCGGCTATGCGGCCATGTTCCAGAACGACCTCAAGGGGCTGCTGGCGTACTCGACCATCTCGCACCTGGGCCTCATCACCCTGCTGCTGGGCCTGAACAGCCCGCTGGCCGCCGTGGCGGCCGTGTTCCACATCATGAACCACGCCACCTTCAAGGCCTCGCTGTTCATGGCCGTGGGCATCGTGGACCATGAAAGTGGCACGCGGGACATCCGGCGCCTGTCGGGCCTGCGCACCATGATGCCGATCACCGCCACCCTGGCCATGGTGGCCAGCGCGGCCATGGCGGGCGTGCCGCTGCTCAATGGCTTCCTGTCCAAGGAAATGTTCTTTGCCGAGACGGTGTACGTGAACACCACGCCATTGCT
>NZ_QAIM01000532.1:1426-3984 GCF_003061035.1 Acidovorax sp. HMWF018 | reverse complement strand
TGATGAATGTGACCGCCCTTCTTCCCCGCAGCGCCCCCATGCCCACCCGCCACCGTCCCAACACCAAAGCCGCGCAGGCAGCCGCCACCCAGGCCGACCCGCGCTGGGCGGCAGTGGTGGCGCGCAGCACTGAGGCCGAAGGAACGTTCTGGTACTCGGTGCAGACCACGGGCGTGTACTGCCGCCCCAGCTGCGCGTCGCGCACACCCCGGCCAGAGAACGTGCTGTTCCATGCCAGTTGCGACGATGCGGAGCGCGCCGGGTTCCGCCCCTGCCAGCGCTGCAAGCCGCGCCAGGCCACCGCGCTGTCGCACCACGCGGCGCTGGTGACGGAAGCCTGCCGCATCATCGAAAGCGCCGCGCCCGGTGAGGCACCCACCCTCGATGCACTGGCAGCACGTGTGGGCCTAAGTGCCTCGCACCTGCACCGCATCTTCAAGCAGGCCACGGGCCTCACCCCCAAGGCCTACGCGGTGGCCCAGCGCGCGCAGCGGCTGCGCAGTGCGCTCGACAGCCCGACCACGGACTCGGTGACGGACGCCATCTATGGCGCGGGCTACCAGTCCAGCAGCCGGTTTTACGAACAGTCGGCCCAGGTGCTGGGCATGCGGCCCAGCCAATATCGCGCACGGGGCGCATCGCAAGACATCCGCTTTGCCATCGGCCAGTGCTCGCTGGGCGCCATTCTGGTGGCGCAGAGCGACCGGGGCATCTGCGCGATCTTGCTGGGCGACGACCCCGACGCGCTGCTGCGCGAGCTGCAGGACCGGTTTGCGCAGGCCCGACTGATTGGCGGCGACGCCGCGTTTGAAGCCCTGGTGGCGCAGGTGGTGGCGTTTGTCGAGGCCCCGCGCCTGGGGCTGAACCTGCCGCTGGATGTGCGCGGCACCGCGTTCCAGCAGCGGGTGTGGCGGGTGCTGCAGGCCATCCCGGCCGGGCAGACGGCCAGCTATGCCGAGGTGGCCCAGCGCATCGGCGCGCCCACTGCCGTGCGGGCCGTGGCCCAGGCCTGCGCAGCCAATGGGCTGGCAGTGGCCATCCCCTGCCACCGGGTGGTGAAGAGCGACGGCGCGCTGTCGGGCTACCGCTGGGGCGTGGAGCGCAAACGCGCCCTGCTGACGCGCGAGTCCGACGCAGAAGCGGCCCCGCTGCCGGCAGAGAAGGTGGCATGAGCGTGGCGGCTTTTTCCAGCCCGGGCACGCTGGCGGATAGCGTGTGGCACCAAAGCACGGCCACCATCGACTGGCAAACCGCCAGCGAGGTCCTGCGCCAGCAAGGCAATGCCGTGCTGCCCCAGTTGCTGAATACTGCCGAGTGCGCCGCCCTGGCGCAGTTGTACGGCCACGCGCAAGAGGGCACCTTTCGCAGCCGCGTGGTGATGCAGCGCCACGGCTTTGGCCAGGGTGAATACCGGTACTTCAGCTACCCGCTGCCCGACCTGGTGGCGGGTCTGCGCGGGGCGCTGTATCCGCATCTGGCCCCCATCGCCAACCAATGGAACACCGCGATAGGCATTGACGTGCGCTACCCCGCGCAGCATGCCGACTTCATCGCCCGTTGCCACGCCGCCGGCCAGATGCGCCCCACGCCACTGCTGCTGCAGTACGGACCGGGCGACTACAACTGCCTGCACCAGGACCTGTACGGCGAACATGTGTTTCCGCTACAGGTGGCTATCCTGCTGTCGGAGCCGGGGCGAGACTTCACCGGCGGCGAGTTCGTGCTGACCGAGCAGCGCCCGCGCATGCAGTCGCGGGCCGAGGTGGTGCCGCTCTCGCGCGGCGACGCCGTGGTGTTTGCCGTTCACCACCGCCCCGTGCAGGGCACGCGCGGGCCCTACCGCGTGCAGATGCGCCATGGCGTGAGCCGCTTGCGCAGCGGGCAGCGGCACACGCTGGGCATCATCTTTCATGATGCTGAATGAGGTTGTCACAGCCAAAGCCGTTGCAGGCAGCCCCTCGCCAAAGATGACAGATGCCATGACCGCCAGCCTGTTCGACGACCCACCCCAGCCTGCCAGGCCACCCGAGGTGCTGGAGCCCGGCGCCCTGGTGCTGCGTGGCTTTGCGCTGGCGCAGGCGGCGGACTTGCTGGCTGCAGTGCAGCAGATCACCGCCCAGGCGCCCTTCAGGCACCTCGTCACCCCCGGCGGCCTGACCATGTCGGTGGCCATGACCAACTGCGGCGCGCTGGGCTGGGTGAGTGACCGCAGCGGTTACCGCTATGACCGCTCTGACCCCCAGACCGGCCAGCCCTGGCCCGCCATGCCGCCGCTGTTTCGCCAGCTGGCGCTCGATGCAGCGCAGGCCGCAGGCTTTGCCCACTTTGCGCCCGACGCCTGCCTCATCAACCGCTATGCCCCCGGCACACGCTTGTCACTGCACCAGGACCGCGACGAAGGCAACTACGCCCACCCCATCGTGTCGGTGTCGCTGGGTGTTTCGGCGATGTTTCTGTGGGGTGGTGCGCAGCGGGCGGACAAGACCCGCCGTATTGCGCTGCTGCACGGCGATGTGGTGGTCTGGGGCGGGCCTGCGCGCTTGCGGTTTCATGGTGTG
>NZ_QAIM01000532.1:0-1416 GCF_003061035.1 Acidovorax sp. HMWF018 | reverse complement strand
CGTAGCGTAGCCGGTCCAGCCGCCAATGGATGCCAGCAGCTTGTCGGCTTGGGCGCGCCCCTTCAGGTCCTGGGCGATGGTGAGCTGCCGCCCACCCCGCAGCTCAGCCACGATGCGGAAGTACGCTTGGCGGTTGCCGTTGCTTTCGACCGTGTAGCTCTCCACCACCCGCAGCCGGGCAATGTCGTGCGGGGGCACTTGGTGCCAGCGGAGCATCAGGCCCAGCAGGCGCCGCTCGGTGCGCAGGCCGGTGTGGTCCAGCTGTACGCGCAGGCTGTTGGCCAGGGCATAGAAGCTGGCCAGCAGCACCACGCCGCCCACACCGCCAAACAGCATGCGGAACAGCCACGGCCCGACCTCGCCCGAGGACTCCTGCTCCCAGGGCACCAGCGCCCCGACGGTCAAAAACACAGCCCCCACCAAGGCCAGCGCCAGTTTGAGTCCCCACCATCGGCCGGCAGGAAAGTACATGGCCACCCCGCCGGGCTTGCGCTCCACCCGCCCGGGCATGCCTGCCGCCAGCGACTGGGCGCCACTGCCCGCACGGCCCTCCGGGGCGCGGGTGGGGCGCAGCACATACACCAGCAGACCGACGCCCACACCGCCAAACACCATCACAAACACCATCTTCAGGGCCAGGAGGCTGGACCGCAGGCTGCGGTCAATGACGGCGTCCGCCGGATCGGACGAACTGACCCAGACCTGAACGGGCGCGCCGTCGCGCAGTGCCTGCTCCAGCCGCGCACCGAGCGCTTCCTGAAAATCGCCCACGTTGTCGCCACCACCGCTGATTGCCACGCGCTCGCCCTGGTACTCACGGCCCGCCACCTGATAGCGGTAGGTGGCCTTGACGGTGTAGGCGCTGGATTTGCTGCTGCGGCTGGTTTCCAGCCGCGCAGCCACCAACGTGGCCGGAATGGGTTGCCACCACTGCATGCGCGCCCAGTCATACAGCGTGGGCAGCACACTGAGCAGCAGCATGCCCACACCCACGGCTGCAAATGGCAGGGCAAACAGGCCCAGCAGCCAGCCCCCAGCGCGCTTGCCGCCACGGGCAGCCGGGTCGCGTGCACCCTGCGCATGGGTTGAGGGAGAGCGTTTGGTCATGGACAAAGTTCAGGGCAAATAAGACAACAAACCGACGCGGTGATGGCCCTGGTGAGTGCCGCCACATTCGGCCTGGACCGGGGCGACCAGCCTTGCACGGTCAGATTCTGCGGCGCGTCCCCGGGCTGCGCAATCTGCCATGCGGACAGCAGGCCATTTCAACGCGTTGGCAGCCGATTTATGGTGTTTTTGGCCACAAGCGCTAGTGGAACATGCCTGGATAGCTATCAGATAGATAGCAGTTCACTGCCTGCGACTTGGGTTGCGGCGCCCGACACCACCTGCGGCATCTTTGACAGAATGCGTCCA
>NZ_QAIM01000531.1:11737-13051 GCF_003061035.1 Acidovorax sp. HMWF018 | reverse complement strand
GTGTGTGGGGTGGTGGTCATGGCAGGGGCTCGGGTCGGCGGCAGGCCGGTGTGGAACATGACGTGAATAGTGGGCTTTCTGCAATAGTTTTTAAATAGACGGTTGATTGAAAGAATATTCAAAGAAAATTTGAATATCAGCCCCTGGTGGTGGTGTCGTTCCATCGCCGTCGTCTTCCCTTTCCCATCCACCCTCGCCATGAAAAGCCTGCAAGACCTCGACATCTTTGTGCGCACCGTGGACAGCGGCAGCCTTTCGGCCACGGCCCGTGCGCTGGACCTGACCCCCGCCGCCGCGAGCGCCGCGCTCAAGCGACTGGAGGCCGAGCTGGGCGTGGCGCTGTTCGTGCGCTCCACGCGCAGCCTGCGGCTCACGCAGGAGGGCGCGCTGTTTCTGGAGCACTGCCGCCCCGCACTCGCCGCGCTGCAGCAGGTGCAGGGCCAGCTCGCCAGCGGCCGGGCGGGCGAGCTGCGTGGCCTGCTGCAACTGGCGGCCCCGTCCGACCTGGGGCGCAATGTGCTGCTGCCCTGGCTGGATGCCTTCCAGGCACTGCACCCCGGCATCGACATCCGCCTGCAGCTGTCGGACCGCATGGCCAATGTCTACGGCGAACCGGTGGATGCCGCCTTCCGCTACGGCAAGCCGCAGGATTCGAGCCTGGTGGCGCTGCCGCTGGTCGCCGAACACCGGCGCGTGCTCTGCGCCGCCCCCTCCTACCTGGCCGCGCACGGCACGCCCGATACGCCCCACGCCTTGGCTGCGCACGATGGCCTGTGCTTCATGCTGGGCGAGGACGTGCACGACCGCTGGCGCTTCTGGGACGCGTTGGGCCAGGAAGTGGTGGTGCGCGTGCGCAGCCGCAACGTGGCCAACGACGGCGACGCGGTGCGCCGCTGGGCCGTGCTGGGCCGGGGCATTGCGTACAAGTCGTACTTTGATGTGGCCGACGACCTGGCCGCCGGGCGCCTGGTGCCGCTGTGCCCCGGCTGGACCACCGAGGCCGTGCCGCTCTTCCTGGTGGCGCCCAGCCGCCGCCAGTTCACGCCGCTGGTGCGGGCGCTGCGCGACTTCATGGCCGAACGGCTGCAGGCGCTGATGGAGCGGGCGCCGCACTGAGTGCCTGTTGACGACACCCGCTGGATCGTCAACAGGCTCCCAGCGCTAGCAGCAGTCGCATGCGCTGCGCCCGACGTGCTGCATGAGGCTCTGCTGGCGGCAGGGCTATCGCACGCGCGACCGGCACCCGGCCCCCGTGCGCCGCACAATCGCGCCCTTGCTGTCGCTACCCAGGGCGGCGCGCCCCCTGCGCCCACC
>NZ_QAIM01000531.1:551-11721 GCF_003061035.1 Acidovorax sp. HMWF018 | reverse complement strand
GCCTTCGGCCAAGGCCGCATTGCCGACCTGGCCAAGCTCGTGCCTGCTGCCGCCAAGGTGCTGATCCTGGTGGGCGGTGCCAGCGCCGAAAAGACCGGCACCCTGGCCGAGGTGCGCGCCGCGTTGGGCGAGCGCCAGCACGCCACCTTCAGCGGCATCGAGCCCAACCCGAGCTACGAGACCTCCATGAAGGCCGTGGCGCAGATCCGCGAAGGCGGGTTTGACTTCTTGCTGGCCGTGGGTGGCGGTTCGGTGATCGACGCCACCAAGTTCATCGCGGCCGCTGTCCGTTTTGAAGGCGATGACCACTGGGCCATCCTCGAAAAGCACGGCCGCAACGTCAAGGGCGCCATGCCGTTTGGTTCCGTGCTCACGCTGCCCGCCACGGGCTCGGAGATGAACAACGGCGGCGTCATCACCCACCGCGCCAAGGGCGCCAAGCTGTCGTTTGGCAGCGTGCACACCTACCCGGTGTTCTCGGTGCTCGACCCCACCAAGACCTACACCCTGCCACCCCAGCAACTGGCCAATGGCGTGGTGGATGCGTTTGTGCACACGGTCGAGCAGTACCTGACCTACCCGGTCAACGCACCCGTGCAGGACCGGTTTGCCGAAGGCATCCTGCAGACGCTGATCGAGATCGGCCCGCGCCTGCTGACCGCCCCCGAGCCCGTGTACGACGACCGCGCCAACCTGATGTGGGCCGCCACCATGGCGCTCAACGGCCTGATCGGCGCGGGCGTGCCGCAGGACTGGGCCACGCACATGATCGGCCACGAGCTGACGGCGCTGCACGGCATCGACCACGCGCGCACCCTGGCCATCGTGCTGCCCGCGCTGCTGAACGAGCGCCGGGTGGCCAAGCGCGCCAAGCTGCTGCAGTACGGCGAGCGCGTGTGGGGCATCACCACCTGCAGCGAGGACGAACGCATCACTGCCGCCATCGAGCGCACGCGCGATTTCTTTGAGAGCATGGGCATCGCCACGCGCCTGTCGGGCTACGGTCTGGGCAGCGAGGTGGTGAACACCGTGGTGACGCAGCTGGAAGCGCACGGCATGGTGACGCTGGGCGAACAGCGCGAGATCACCCCGGCGGTGAGCCGCCGCATCCTCGAAGCTGCGCTGTAAATGGAGGTGGACGGGGAGGGCGGGGTCCCAGGCCCTCTCTCCTGCTTGCCCCGCCTGCGCTGCATTTCGCGCCGCGCAGCAGCGTTTCGTCGCAGGGCGCTGGAGCCCGCCCCTTGCGCCGCCTACAGTGCCGTCAAGCCACCTCCTTGGGTGGCATTTGACGAAAGGCGCACCGTGACCCTCATCCTCATCCTGGCCCTCCGCTCCGCGTGGCGCAAAGCCCGTGCCCCGCTGCTGGCAGCTTTTGTGGCAATGCTGGCCTGCGCCACACCGGCATCGGCCCAGTACGCCGGCCTGCGCACCCTGGTGGTACCGGGCGCAGAGCCCGTGACCGTGGCGCTGTTCTACCCCACGCCGGTGGTGGCGCGCACCCAGCCCATGGGGCCCTGGCGGCCCGTGGTCACGCCGGGCGCCCCGGTGGCAACCGCGCCCCTCAAGGGCCTGATCCTCATCTCGCACGGCACGGGCGGCCATGAACTGGGCCACCACAACCTGGCCACGCGCCTGGCGGCCGACGGCTATCTGGTGGCGGCGTTGCGCCACCCGGGCGACAACTGGGAAGACCGGTCGATGATTACCTCGGGCCGCTACTTCAGCGAGCGCCCCCGCCAGGTGAGCCGCGTGCTGGACGCGCTGCTGGCCAGCCCCGAATGGGGCCCCCGCATTCCGGCCGGGCGCATTGGTGCCGTGGGGCATTCGGCAGGTGGCTACACCGTGCTGGCCCTGGCCGGTGCGCAGGCCGAACCGGCCCGTGCGGCACAGCACTGCCGCAGCGTGTCGGACGACCCCGGCTTTTGCAGCCTGGGCAAGCTGCCCGCCCGTGGCCAGGCCGCCCAGACTTCCAAGGAGGCACCTGTGGCCGCCACCGCGGCAACCACACAGGCCGGCGCCCCTGCGCTTGATGGTCCGCTGGTCTCGGTGGCAGACCCCCGCATCCGCGCCGTGGTGGCCATGGCGCCCATGGCTGTGGTGTTCACGCCAGACAGCCTGAAGGCCATCAGCGTGCCCGTGCGGCTGATGGTGGCCGAGCGCGATGCCGTGCTTGTGGGCCCCTACCACGGCGGCTATGTGGCAGCGAATTTGCCGTCTGCACAGGCCAGTACGGTGCCGGGTGCAGGCCACTTCGCCTTCATGGCCCAGTCTGTCTGGCCGCTGGCGTCCGAGGCGGGAGACGCCGCCGCCAACCCCGAAGGCTTTGACCGCGTGGCCTACCACGCCACGCTGGAGAACGAGGTGGCGGAGTTCCTGGCCAGACAGCTGCGTTGACAGGTTGAGGGACCGCAGGCGCGGTAGCGCCGTGCTGTAAGCCAATGCCGCAAACCTGCCCGCATCGCGGGACAACGGGCCCGATGGCTGGTACGGTGGTGGTTTGGTTTTTCCGATCAACCCCCCCACACCGAAAGCGACTTCCATGGCACACATCCTCATGGTTCTGACGTCCCACGACCAACTGGGCGACACCGGCAAAAAGACGGGCTTCTGGCTGGAAGAGTTTGCTGCACCGTACTACGTGTTCAAGGATGCAGGCGTGCAGATCACGCTCGCATCGCCCCAGGGCGGCCAGCCGCCCCTGGACCCCAAAAGCGACGACGAAAACGCCCAGACCGATGCCACGCGCCGCTTTAAGGCCGATGCTTCAGCGAAGCAGCAGCTGGCCAGCACCGTGCCCCTGTCCAGCGTGAAGGCCGAGGACTTTGATGCCGTGTTCTACCCCGGCGGCCACGGCCCGCTGTGGGACCTAGCGGAAGACGCGCAGTCCATTGCCCTCATCGAAAAGACCTTTGCAGCAGGCAAGCCGCTGGCGCTGGTGTGCCACGCACCCGGCGTGCTGCGCCACGCCAAGGCGCCCGACGGGTCGCCGCTGGTCAAGGGCAAGAAGGTCACGGGGTTTACCAACAGCGAAGAAGACGCGGTGCAGTTGACCCAGATCGTGCCCTTCCTGGTGGAGGACATGCTCAAGGCCAACGGCGGCGTGTATTCCAAAGGCCCCGACTGGGCGCCCTATGTGCTGACCGACGGCACGCTGATCACGGGGCAGAATCCGGCATCGTCAGAGCAGGGCGCCCATGCGTTGCTGAAGCTGTTGGGGTAAGGGGCCGCGAAGGAACCCTGCAAAGCCGCAGATCCTGCGCAGAACGGGTGTTTGCGCAGATTAAGGGTAAAAATGGCTGCAAGCGCTAGTGGATATTGCGCAAACAGCTATTGAATAAATAGCAAACCCAGCATCTCAAGCTGCGCTCAGGCCGTGGTGCCGACGCGGGCCCCGGCATCCATGCCGGCATCGGCGGCGCCTGTGGCCTCCACTTCCACCAGACAGTCATAAAACGTGGGTGCGCGGCCCAGGTCGGTCAGCGCCTGGCTGGTCACCTCGTTCACGTTGGTGCCGTTCAGCCCCAGCTTGCGCCACCAGATGCCCAGGCCGTTGACTACGCCGGGCCGTGCGCGGCGCGAGACGGTGGCGTGGCACAGGTAGCTGCCCCGGTCGTTGAACACGCGCACCACGGCGTCGTTGGCAATGCCGCGCGCTTCGGCGTCGTCGGGGTGGATTTCCAGGATTGGCCGGCCCTCGATGTTACGCAAGCTTGTCACGTTGACGAACGTGGAGTTCAAGAAGTTGCGCGCGGGCGGCGAGATCATGGCCAGCGGGTAGCGGGCGTCCGAGCCCTGCAGTTCGTAGTTGGGCAGGTGGTCGGGCAGACCGTCCAGGCCCTGGGCGGCCAGGCGTGCGCTGTAGAACTCGCACTTTCCAGAGGGTGATGGGAAGTTGCCTTCGGCGAACGGCGCATCGGGCAGCGCCAGCGTGGCAAAGCCTTGGCTTTCGAGCAGTGCGTAGTCCACTGCGTCGCCAAACGCCTGGCGGCACAGGGCCTCGTCGCTCTCGGCAAAACAGGGCTCGGCAAAGCCCATGCGCGCCGCCAAGTCGCGGAAGATCTGTGCGTTGCTGCGCGCCTGGCCCTGCGGCGCGATGGCGGGGCGGTTGAGCAGCACGTCGGTGTGGCCGTAGCTCAGGTGCACGTCCCAATGCTCCAGCTGCGTGGTCGCGGGCAGGATGTAGTCGGCGTAGTCGGCCGTGTCGGTCTGGAAGTGCTCCAGCACCACCGTGAACAGGTCTTCGCGTGCAAAGCCTTGCACCACCTTGCCCGAGTCGGGGGCCACGGCCACGGGATTGCTGTTGTAGACCACGATGGCCTCCACCTTCGGCCCGAACGCGGGCGAGGCCTCGCGCAGCAGGTCGTCACCAATGGTGGACATGTTGATGGTGCGCGGTATCTGGGCCGGCATCAGGTCGGGCCGCTGCAATACGGCGCGCTGCGCGGGGAACTGTCCCGAGCTGGACAGCAGCACGCCGCCCGCGCGGTGGCGCCAGGCGCCCGTGAGCGCAGGCAGGCAGGCCACGGCGCGCACCGCATTGCCGCCGCCACGCACGCGCTGCATGCCGTAGTTCAGGCGGATGGCGGCGGGCTTCGTCGTGCCGTAGTCCTGGGCCAGCTGGCGGATCTGCTCCACCGGAATGCCGCACACCTTGGCCGCGCGTTCGGGTGGCCACTGCCGTGCGCGCTCGCGCAGCGGGTCCCAGCCCAGCGTGTGGCGGGCGATGTAGTCGTGGTCCAGCCAGTCGTTCGCGATCAGCTCGTGCATCAGCGCCAGGGCCAGCGCGGCGTCGGTGCCGGGGCGCAGGGCAATGTGCTCGTGGCATTTGTCGGCCGTCTCGCTCTTGCGGGGGTCAATGCACACCAGCTTGGCGCCATTCCTCTTGGCCTGCTGGGCGTAGCGCCAGAAGTGCAGGTTGCTGCCGATGGAGTTGCTGCCCCAGATGATGATGAGCTGCGACTCGGCAAAGAACTCCACCTTCATGCCCACCTTGCCACCCAGGGTCTGCACCAAGGCCTCGGCCCCGGCCGATGCGCAGATGGTGCGGTCCAGTTGCGAGGCACCGAGCTTGTGGAAAAAGCGGCGGTCCATGCTCTCGCCCTGCACCATGCCCATGGTGCCCGCGTAGCTGTAGGGCAGGATGGCTTCGGGCGCACGCGCGGCGATGGACTCCAGGCGCTGGGCGATGTCGGCCAGCGCCTCGTCCCAGGTCACGGGCACGAACTGGCCGGCCCCCTTGGCGCCCGTGCGCTTGAGCGGCGTGAGCACGCGCTCGGGGTGGTAGCTGCGCTCGGTGTACTTGCTCACCTTGGCGCACAGCGCGCCATCGGTGTGGCGGTGGTCGGGGTTGCCCTGCACGCGGGTGGCCACGCCGTGCTCGTCCACGGTGGTGAGCAGGGCGCAGGTGTCGGGGCAGTCGTGGGGACACGCGCCGCGCACCTGAATCAGTGCCGATGGAGGGGAATTAGCGTCAGAAGGCGTGGGCATTCGGGGGCTGGATCGTTAAACTGGCTGTCAGGGTTGGAACGGGCGTGCATATGGGTCCCCCGTTTCCAAGGGGCTGCCTACCGGCAGTGCAGAGGGGCATGCCCCTTCTTTCTTCTTACAAGAGCAGAGATTTCACCATGAACCAGACAGTATTGGGGCGCAGGCAGTTTTCGGTGGGTATGGGCGCCGTGGCGCTGGGCGGGTTCGGCCTGGCGCATGCGCAGGGCGAGGGGCGCATCGTGCTGGGGCAGTCGGCCGCCTTCACCGGCCCGGCGGCGCAGCTGGGCGTGCAGTTCAACCAGGGTGCCAAGCTCTTTTTTGACCAGCTCAACGCCCAGGGCGGCGTGGGCAAGCGCATGGTGGAGATCCGCACCATGGACGACGGCTATGAGCCCGACCGGTGCGCCGAGAACACCCGCAAGCTGATTGCCGACGAGGTGTTTGCCCTGTTTGGCTACATCGGCACTCCCACCAGCCTGGCGGCGCTGCCGCTGTTCACCAAGGAGAAGGTGCCGTTTTTTGGCCCCTTTACCGGCGCCGAGGCGCTGCGCCAGCCGTTCAACCGGCTGATCTTTCATGTGCGTGCGTCCTACTACGACGAAACCGCGCTCATCGTGCGCCAGCTCACCAACCTGGGGCTCAAGAAGATTGCGGTGTTCTACCAGAACGACGCCTACGGCAAGGCGGGGCTCGATGGCGTGAACCGCGCGCTGGCCGAGCTGAAGCTGACCCCCGTGGCGACGGCCACCGTGGAGCGCAACTCCACGGATGTGAAAGCGGCCGTGGACAAGCTGGTGCCCGCCACGCCCGATGCCGTGGTGCAGATCACGGCCTACGCGTCGGCCGCCGCGTTTGTGCGTGCGGCGCGCAAGGCGGGCTTTGGCGGCACGTTCTACAACGTGTCGTTTGTGGGCACGCAGGCGCTGGCCGACGAGCTGGGCAAGGACGGTGCGGGTGTGGTGGTGTCGCAGGTGGTGCCCTCGCCCTACCAGCCCTCGCGCCAGATCACGCGCGAGTTTCTGGAGGCCATCAAGAAGGGCGGCGACAAGGTGCAGCCCAACTACTCCAGCATGGAAGGCTATCTGGCTGCACGCGTGTTCGCCGAGGGCCTGCGCCAGGCCCAGGCCGGCGGAAAGATCACGCGCGAGAGCTTCATCACGGGCACCGAGTCCATCGGCAACCAGGTGATCTCGGGCTTTCCAGTGTCGTTCAGTGGCACCAGCCACGCAGCCTCGAAGTTTGTCGAGATGTCGATGCTGACCGGGGACGGCCGGGTCAGGACCTGATCCCGAACGGGGGGCGGGCGCGCGCCGGCCCCCGCCGCTCCAAAGCGATCAGCCCAGCGTGCGCGTGCGCGCCAGCCCCTGCATGAACGCCTCGCAGCGTCCCAGCTGCTCCAGGCTCACGTACTCGTCGGGCTGGTGGGCCTGCTGGATGCTGCCGGGGCCACACACCACGGTGGAGATGCCCGCGTTCTTGAACAGCCCCGCTTCGGTGCCAAAGGCCACCAGGGTGGTGCCTTTTTCGCCCGACAGCTCTTGCGCCAGGCGCGTCACCGGGTCGTCCTTGCTGCCCAGGAAGCTCGGGATTTCGCAGATGGTCTCGAACTCGAAACCCGCTGCAGGCGCCACCTTCTTCATGGCGGGCTCCAGCGATTTGGCGTAGGCCACCACCTCGGACTGCATTTGCGCGGCGTTGGCCGTGGGCAGGTCGCGGAACTCGTAGCGGAACTCGGCGTCGCGCGGCACCACGTTGTCGGCAATGCCACCATGGAACTGGCCCACGCTGCTGGTCGAGAACGGCACGTCAAAGCCCTCAAAGCGGGGCTCGTTCTTTTCAAAGTCTTCCGCCATGTCGCGCACCCGACCCACCACGCGGGCGGCCATCTCAATGGCGTTGACCGAATGCGGCGTGAGGGAGGAATGCGCCTCCTTGCCACGCACGCAGCACTTGTAGCGGTACACGCCCTTGTGCGCGATGGCGGGGATCATGCTGGTGGGCTCACCCACGATGCAGGCCAGGGGCTTGATGCTCGCGTCGCGCAGGTCGGCGATGAGTTCCTTCACGCCAAAGCAGCCTATCTCCTCTTCGTAGCTGAATGCCAGATGGACCGCAAAAGGCGCGTCGCTGTTCAGGAACTGCTCTGCGTGCGACACGGCAATGCCAATGAAGGCCTTCATGTCGGCACTGCCGCGCCCGTATAGGTTGCCGTCCTTGACCAGGGCACTCAGCGGGTCCATGGTCCAGTCCTGTCCATCCCACGGCACCGTGTCGGTATGGCCCGAAAGGATCACGCCCGCCGGCTTGCCCTCGCCCAGGGTGGCGAACAGGTTGGCCTTGGTCTTGTCGTCGTTGAAGGTCAGGCGGCTTTTCACGCCCAGCTTGGCTAGGTGGTCGCGGATGAAATGGATCAGCTCCAGATTGGAGTTATGGCTGACGGTGTTCATGCGCACCAGGGTTTGCGCAAGTTCGAGGGCGTGGGCAGAAATCATGGGTGGCTAGCGAATAACCCGGGTTGGCACGTGTGTTGCTGTCGGGCTAGACTGTGAGATCGTAAGGACACATATCATGAACGTTATTGACTCCATCGTCACCCAGGCGGCCAGTATTGCAGCGGTGCGCCGGGACATTCACGCCCACCCCGAGCTGTGCTTCGAAGAGGTGCGCACCGCCGACGTGGTGGCGCAAAAGCTCACCGAGTGGGGCATTCCCATCCACCGGGGTATGGGCAAAACGGGCGTGGTGGGCATCGTCAAGGGGCGCGACGGTGGCGCCAGTGGCCGCGCGATTGGCCTGCGCGCCGACATGGACGCACTGCCCATGCAGGAGTTCAACACCTTCGCCCACGCCAGCAAACACCAGGGCAAGATGCACGCCTGCGGCCACGACGGCCATGTGGCCATGCTGCTGGCGGCGGCCCAGCACTTTGCCAAGCACCGCAACTTTGACGGCACCGTGTACCTGATCTTCCAGCCCGCCGAAGAGGGCGGCGGCGGGGCCCGCGTGATGATCGAGGACGGCCTGTTCGAGCAGTTCCCCATGGAAGCCGTGTACGGCATGCACAACTGGCCAGGCATGCCGGTGGGCACCTTTGCCGTGAGCCCCGGCCCGGTGATGGCATCGACCAGCGAGTTCAAGATCACCCTGCGTGGCAAGGGCGGCCATGCGGCGCTGCCGCACACCGGTATTGACCCGGTGCCGATTGCCTGCGGCATGGTGCAGTCCTTCCAGACCATCATCAGCCGCAACAAGAAGCCCGTGGACGCCGGCGTGATCTCGGTCACCATGATCCACGCGGGCGAGGCTACCAACGTGATTCCCGACAGCGTCGAGCTACAGGGCACGGTGCGCACCTTCACCACCGAGGTGACGGACCTCATCGAAAAGCGCATGCGCCAGATCGCCGAGAACCACTGTGCTGCGCACGATGCCAGCTGCGAGTTCGAGTTCGTGCGCAACTACCCGCCCACCGTCAACTCCCCCGCCGAGGCCGAGTTTGCCCGCAAGGTCATGACCGGCATCGTGGGGGAAGAGCGTGTGGTGGTCCAGGAGCCCACCATGGGCGCTGAAGACTTTGCCTACATGCTGCAGGCCAAGCCCGGCGCGTACTGCTTCATTGCCAACGGCGACGGCGCCCACCGCGAGATGGGCCACGGCGGCGGCCCCTGCATGCTGCACAACCCCAGCTACGACTTCAACGACGACCTGATCCCGCTGGGCGCGACCTACTGGGTCAAGCTGGCCGAGGAATGGCTGGCCCAGCCCGCCAAAGCGGCCTGAAGCAGCTTGACGAGCCGTTGATCCTCCTCCACCCGGGCGTGCGCAGCGCGCGTGCCCGGGTTTTCTTTTTGTCTTCCCACTGACTCCTGAAAGCCCTGCCCATGACCGGAATCGTTGAAGCCTTCTCGCCCAGCTACGCCCAGGCGCGCACAAAGTTTCTGGAGGCCGCCGCAGCCGCGGGCCTGTCCATCGAATCGCACGCCCACCCGCTCCAAGGCCGCGACGGCGAAGACCTGGCCATGGACGTGGTGCGCGACGGCCCGGCCGATGCCAAAAAGCTGCTCATCGTGAGCAGCGCCTGCCATGGCGTCGAGGGCTACTGCGGCAGCGGCGTGCAGGTGTTTGCGCTGCACGACGCTGAGTGGCGCGCCAAGGCGCGCGATGCCGGTGTGGCCACGCTCTACATCCACGCGCTCAACCCGTATGGCTTCTCGCACGTGCGCCGCTTCACACACGAGAACGTGGACCTGAACCGCAACTTCCAGGACTTCAGCAAGCCCCTGCCCGTGAACACGGCCTACCGCGAGGTGCAGCCCCTGCTGCTGCCCGAGCAGTGGCCACCAGGCCCTGAGAACCAGGCAGCGGTGGCGGAGTACATCGCCACCAAGGGCGAGGCCGCGTGGCAGGCCGCCATCTCGCAAGGGCAGCACGAGTTTCCGCAGGGCGTGTTCTTTGGCGGCACCGAGCCCACCTGGAGCAACCGCACGCTGCGCCAGGTGCTGCGCCAGCACGGTGCGGCCGCGTCGAAGATCGCCTGGATCGACCTGCACACGGGCCTGGGCCCCAGCGGCCATGGCGAGCGCATCTACGCGGGCAATGACAACGCCGTGGCCGTGGCCCGGGCGCGCGCCTGGTGGGACGGCGGCGGCGCCACGCCGGTCACGTCGATCTACGACGGCTCGTCCACCTCGGCCTTCCTCACCGGCCTGATGTGGACCTCGATCTACGACGAGTGCCCCCATGCCGAATACACCGGCATTGCCATGGAGTACGGCACCGTGCCCGTGCTCGACGTGATGAACGCCATCCGTGCCGAGCAATGGCTCCAACTGCACCCCGAAACTCCGGCTGACAAGGCTGCCCAGATCAAGGCGCAAATGCTGGCGGCCTTCTACACCGACACGGACGTGTGGAAGGGCCAGATCATCAGCCAGGCACGGCAGTCGATGTTCCAGGCGGTGAACGGGTTGACGGTCTGATTTTGTGTTCCAGAGGCCTCGGGCGTTAGTTTTATATGCCTGAGATGCTATCAATATGGTAGTTGGTGCGCAGGGGTTTGGCGGGTAGTACGGGTTCAGGAGGGTTGGGGTTGCCACCGTGGGGCGGCTACCATCGCCCCGAAAACCAGGAGACACCATGGCCTCTGACCCTCTGCGCGCGCTGAGCCGCAGCCTGCTCCGGCTGTCGGAGCAAGCCCAGCAGGTGGCCCCGCAGGACTTGCTGCAGCAGGCCATGCAGACCTTGCAGGGGCTGGTGCCTTTTGATTCCGCCTGGTGGGGCGAGGTCTCGGCGGGCGATGTGCAGGTGGCACCCCGCAACTGGCTGCACGGCAGCATTGGCCTGAGCCGCAGTTTTGCCGAGGAGTGGAATGCGCTGGCGGCGGTGGACCTGTTTGGGCTGCAGTCCATGCAGCAGCTGGGGGTGGTGATCCGTGAGCGTGACGTGGTGGGCCCGTTACCCGAGCACCCGGAGGTGGCCGCCTTCAGCCAGCGCCACGGCCTGTACCACTGCATGGCCCTCACGGCCGAGCTGCCCCACAGCGGGCTCATGTTTTTTGTCTCCATCTACCGCCCGCCAACGCGGCCGGAATTCTCGGACGGAGAGACCGTGCTGTTCGGCGAATTCGTCCTGCACCTGCTGCAGCAATGGCACCACCGTCTGCAGCGCCTGCAAAGCGACACGC
>NZ_QAIM01000531.1:0-541 GCF_003061035.1 Acidovorax sp. HMWF018 | reverse complement strand
CCCGCCTGCCCCCGGTGGTGGCGCAGGCGCTGGCGGGCGCGCCCTGCACCCTGTCGGTGGGCAAGGCCTGCCGCCTGCGCTTGGAGCCCTGCGGGCCACTGGTGGCCGTGAGCCTGGCGTCGCGCCAGCACAAGCAAGCCTTGGCACCGCGCGAGTTGAGTGCCGCCATGCTGTACGCCCAGGGCCGCTCGCACAAAGACATTGCGGCCACGCTGGGCCTCACGCCCGCCACGGTGCGCACCTACCTGCGCACGGCCTATGCCGCGCTGGGCGTGAGCAACAAGCTGGAGCTGGTGGCCGCACTGCGCCACCAGTAGCGAGCGGCTGCGGGGGGCCCGCGCAGGTTTGCAGGGCTCGGTAGTTTCCCGCTCCCTCTGCATTTGCAGAGGCTGCAACCGCGCCGCCTTTTCCTATCGTCCGCACCGGAGTCCAGACACCGGTGCGGGCCAGACCGCCGCCCGGCCTGGGCTCCTGAAGAACCGTCATAACAGGAGACCCTTGCATGTTCCCGAACCCCCACCCCTTCGCCGTGGCGCCCCGA
>NZ_QAIM01000530.1:24195-26517 GCF_003061035.1 Acidovorax sp. HMWF018 | reverse complement strand
ATGTGCCCGTGTTGCCATGGTTGGGTGTGCTCTGGTGGGGGCTCGCCGCAGGTCAATGGGCCATGCGCGCGCGCAGGGGCTGGTTGCAATGGCCGCTACCCGTGGTGGTGCGGCCTCTGGCGACACTGGGGCGATGGAGCCTGAGCTATTACATGCTCCACCAACCGGTGATGATCGGCCTGCTGATGGCTGTGGTGTGGCTGATGGGGCGGACCTGAGCCTCGTCGAACTGTCTGGCCTTGCCAAACAGGCCGAGCCATAAAAAAACGCGACCGAGGTCGCGTTTTTTGTGGCCATGACGGCTGGGGGGCCGAGTGGCTTATTCCACCTTGGCCTTGGCGCGCAGGTCTTCCTGGAACTTGGCCAGCTTTTGCTGCTGCAGTTGCTGCGCCACTTGGGGCTTGACTTCTTCGAGCTTGGGCAGCTCTGCCTGGCGCACATCGTCCAGGCGGATGATGTGCCAGCCAAACTGGCTCTTCACGGGCGTTTCGGTCATCTTGCCCTTTTCGAGCTTGACCAGCGCTTCAGTGAACTCGCTCACGTAGCTCGATGGGTTGGCCCAGTCGAGGTCGCCGCCCTTGGCGCCGGAGCCTGGGTCCTTGGATTGCTTCTTGGCGATGTCTTCAAACTTGGCGCCCTTCTTGATGGACGCGATGATGGCCTTGGCGTCGGCTTCCTTTTCCACCAGGATGTGGCGGGCCTTGTATTCCTTGCCGCTGTTGGCTGCCACGAACTTGTCGTATTCGGCCTGGATTTCAGCGTCGGTGACGGGGTTCGTCTTTTGGAAGTCGGCGAACAGTTCGCGGATCAGGATGGCCTGGCGTGCCAGGTCCAGCTGGGCCTTGTAGTCTGCCGAGGTTTCCAGGCCGCGCTTTTGAGCTTCCTGCATGAAGATTTCACGGGCAATGACTTCTTCCTTGATCTGGCCTTCGATGTCGGGCGTCACGGGGCGGCCCGAGCGTTCGACCTGCTGCTTGAGCGCTTCGACGCGCTCCTTGGGAACTGCCTTGCCGTTAACAATGGCGACATTCTGGGCGGAAACGGGCAGGGCCAACGTGCCCAGCACGGCAGCGGCGACGAGGCCGGACAGGAGCTGTTTCTTCATGCGGAATCCAAAAAATGAGGGGTTGTTTGCCGACTGAAATCCGGCAGATGTTGACTTGGGGCCGGCTCAGAGAACTTCAATGGCGAGGGCGTGAACGCCTTGGTCAATAAATTCTTGCAGCGCATCATACACAAGGCGGTGTTGGGCTACCCGGGAGCGTCCTGTAAAGAAAGGTGACGAAATTCGCACCCGAAAATGGGTGCCGAATCCCGTGCCGTTGGCACCCGCATGGCCTGCGTGGGCGGCACTTTCGTCCAGCACCTCCAGGTGGCTGGGGGTGAGACGGTCGGCCAGTGTCTGGTGCATCTGGTCTGCGATGGAGTTCATGGGCTTCACACTGGTTCAGGTGGTGGGCTCGTCGCCCTTGAGGTGGGGCGCAATGTAGATGCCCTGGGCCACCAGGAAGACCAGCGGAAACGCATAGCCCCACAGCTTGAAGTCCACCCAGGCTTCGGTGCTGAAGTTCATCACCACGTACGCGTTGATGGCAGACATGAAGGCGCAGTAGATGATCCAGGCCACGTTCAGCCGCTGCCAGACGGCGTCGGGCAAGTCCAGCTGGCTGCCCAGCAGCATCTTGAGGAAATTCTTTTTGAGCCCCCAGAGCGCCACCGCCAGGGCCACCGACATAGCGCCATAGAGCACTGTGGGTTTCCATTTGATGAACCGGTCGTCCTGCAGGACCAGCGTGAGCGTGCCAAACAGCAGGATCAGCACCAGGGTGACCTTGTGCATGGTCTGCAGGCGCCGGTCGATGGCGTAGATGATGGCCATCTGCAAGGCCGTGGCCGCCATGAGCACGGCGGTGCCTACGTAGATGCCGTAGAACTTGTAGGCCCCGAAGAACAGCAGGATGGGGAAAAAGTCGATCAGAATTTTCATGGAGTCAGCAAGGAGTCCCGGGCTTCAGTGGTCGCCGGACTCGAAGTCCAGCGAGGCCGAGTTCATGCAATACCGCAGCCCGGTGGGCGCTGGGCCATCTTCAAACACATGGCCCAGGTGCGCCCCGCATTGTGCACACACCGTTTCGGTGCGGACCATGCCATGGCTGCGGTCCACGATTTCGGTGATGGCGCCGGGGATGGCTTCGGAAAAGCTGGGCCAGCCGCAGCCCGCGTCAAACTTGGTGACCGAGTCGAACAGCTTGGCGCCGCAGCAGACGCAGTGGTAGCTGCCGTCGGCCCAGTGGGCTTCGTACTTGCCGGTGAAGGGGCGCT
>NZ_QAIM01000530.1:19142-24185 GCF_003061035.1 Acidovorax sp. HMWF018 | reverse complement strand
CGCGTGACCTGGAAGGCCACGAGTTCTGCGCCTTTTTCGCGCAGTACGGCTTGCCATTCGGCGTCAGTCTTCTGGATGGGATGGGTCATGATGAACAGCTGATCTCGATGGAAGACGCCCAGTCGGGCGGGAAGGCGGCGTAGGCGTCATGCCCCGGGTGCTCGTCAAAAGGGCGCTCCAGCAGCCGCTGCAGGGTTTGGAGTTCACCGAAGTCGCCAAGTTTCGCCGCACGAATGGTCTGTTCGCCCAGGTGGTTGCGCAGCACGAATTTGGGATTGGTTTGGAGCATCAAATCGGCTTGATGCGCTACATCCATATGCCGTGATTGCTCTGAATATAGTAGCAGCCATTGGTCCAGGCCAGCACGGTCCGCAAACAGGTCGCGCACGGGCTCCATGTCTTGGGTGCCCACGGCCTGCGACAGGCGGCGCCAGAAGATGGAGTAGTCCACCCGGTTCTGGGCCAGCAGCAGCAAGATGCCGTCGATGAGAGCGCCATCGCCGTCGCTGGCCTCCCGCAGCCCCAGCTTGGCGCGCATGCGGGCCATGAAGGCCTCGGGGAAAACCGTCTTGTAAGACTCCAGGGCCTGCTTGGCCAGTTCCTGGTCGCCGATCAGGGGCAGCAGCGCCTGCGCCAGGCAAAACAGGTTCCAGTACGCCACGTTGGGCTGGCGGTTGTAGGCGTAACGGCCTTGCGAGTCGCTGTGGTTGCACACGTGGCCGGGCACAAACGCGTCGAGAAACTGAAACGGCCCGTAGTCAATCGTCAGGCCCAGGATGCTCATGTTGTCGGTGTTCATCACCCCATGGCAAAAGCCGACCGCCTGCCATTGCGCCATGAGGCGTGCGGTGCGCTCGCTCACGGCCTGCAGCAGGGCAGCGTACGGGTTGCCTGTCAGGTCGGTGCTGTCCCGGCATTCGGGGTAGTAGCGGTCGATGGCGTAGTCGGCCAGCGTTTGCAGCGCGGCCTCCTGGCCGTTGGCAGCAAAGTGCTCGAAATGACCAAAACGCACAAAGCTGCGTGCCACGCGGGTGACGACGGCAGCGGTCTCGATTTCTTCGCGGCGGACGTGCGCGGGCGAGCCGGTGATGCACAGCGCGCGCGATGTGGGCACACCCAGTCCGTGCATGGCTTCGCTGCACAAAAACTCGCGGATGCTGGAGCGCAACACCGCACGGCCATCGCCCATGCGAGAGTAGGGCGTGCGGCCTGCTCCCTTGAGCTGGACCTCCCACCCCGTAGCCGTCTCTCCGAGCAAGATGGCGCGCCCATCGCCCAGCTGACCGGCCCAGACGCCAAACTGGTGTCCGCTGTACACGCTGGCCAGGGGGCGCGAGCCTGCCAGCAGGCGGTTGCCGGTGAAGGCCTGCAGGGCCTCATCGCTGCGCAAGGCGGTTTCATCCAGCCCGAGCAGTTGCGCTACGGCGGGGCTGGTGCCTACCCAATGGGGCGTGGGCAGAGGGGTGGGGCGCAGTTCGGTGAAAAAGTCGGTGCCCAGCGCGGCAAAGCGGTGGTCCCAGGCGAGGCCGAGGTCGGTGTGGGCGTCGCTGTCGGCAGTCAGGGTCATGGGCTGGATTGTCTCGCAGGCCGGATGCCCCGGCGCCCACAGGGCCATGGCAGGGCGGGGATAGCCTGCACCGCGACCGCTACAACAACGCTGCCGCCGTCAGGCAGGCCGGGCCTGACGCAGGCTGCAGCAGCTGCTGGCGGTATTGGCCTGGGGGCATGCCAAACCAGCGCTTGCAGGCCCGAAACAGGTTGCTCTGGTCGCTGAAACCCAGCTGGTCCGCCACCTCGGCCAGGCTGCGGCGCGGGTCGGCCAGGTATTGGCGTGCCAGCTCGCTGCGGGTGTCGTCCAGCAGTTGCTGAAAACTCACCGACTCTGCCTGTAGCCGGCGCTGCAAGGTGCGATCGGTGAGGTGCAGGCGCGCAGCCACGTCTTCGCGCCGGGGTTCACCGAGGTGCAGCACGCGCGATATCTCGGTGCGCACCTTGGCGCTGACCAGCGATTGGCCCAACGGGCCCAGTTGTCCCAGCTCGGCCTCCACCAGTTGTTCGTGCAGCGCCCACAGGTTCGGGTTGTGGGTGGGAATGGGTTGCAGCAGGTCGGCTTCGGCCATCAGAAAGCGGTTCACTGGCTGGCCAAAGCGCGGTGGCACGCCGAATGCCGCGCGATGCCGCGTGTCGTCGGCCGGCGCTGGGGTGACCAGCTCCACGGCCAGGGGCGTGAGGTCGCGCCGGGTGAGCCAATCGCACAGCGTCAGCAGGGTCAGCACCGCAAACTCCACCCGCTGTCGCGGTATGGGGCGCGAGGCGCCGATGTGGTTGAGCACCATCCAGTAACCGCGTGGGTCTCGCTCCATCGAGAACGTGGTGGCGTCCGAGATCAGCGCCATGTGCCGGTCCAGGTGCCTGAAGCCTTCGAGAAGGTTGGGCCCCGAGGCCAGTGCGTGGCCGACCAGATCCAGCTTGCCGTAGCGCGCGGCCAGCTGGCGGTCCAGGCCCAGCCCCGGGCGGTCGTAGTGCTGGGCTGCGGCCTCCCACAAGCGGCTGACGCGGTCCACATCCACGCGGGTGTGGGGGTGCTGCAGGCTCTCCAGGTCGATGTCGGCCTGCGCGCACAGGGCTTGCACCGGCAGTCCTTCGGCTGCAAACAGCTCCGCAATGCCGCGCACCCAGGCGGCAGAGCTGGTGCGCTGCGGCAGTGGGTTCATGGGCAAGCCCCTGTCTCAGGGTTTACGCGCGGGTGGTGTTCTGAAGTCACTGTTTTGGTGTGGTTGCGATAGTGGGTTGTGGGCCGGGCGTTTCCACAATCGGCGCCGAGGTCGGTCCCAGGCGCGAGTGTGATGCGTTCTGCAGGCCCGCCCCATTCCTGAAAACCCCGAAGGAGACAAACAACATGGCCTATTTTGCAAAGAGCCTGCGCTGGGGCGCAGCCTGTCTCGCCGCTGTGATGACCACGGCGTGTGGTGGTTCTGGCGGTACGCCGCCCGAACTGCGCGAAACCCGCTATGGCATGGTGCGCGGCACGGATGACAGCGCCACCAGCGGCACTTATGCCTGGAAGGGTGTTCCTTACGCCCAACCCCCCGTGGGTGCCCTGCGCTGGCAGCCGCCTGCAGAGCCCGCCGCCTGGACGGGCGAGCGCAGCGCCACCCGGTTTGGTAGTGCGTGCTTGCAGATGGGCCGCATTTACGGACCCGGGGCCAACAACCGCTTTGACGACACGATTGGCCAGACGCTGAACACCCCGCTGGGCAGCGAAGACTGCCTGACCCTCAACATCTGGCGTCCGGCCACCGCGCAGGACAACCTGCCAGTGCTGGTCTTTATCCACGGTGGCAGTGCCATCTCGGGCTACACCGCCGACCCGGTGTACGACGGCGCCGCGCTGGCCAAGTCGGCCAATGCCATCGTGGTCACAGCCAACTACCGGCTGGATGTGCTGGGGTATCTGCAGTTGCCCGCCCTGCATGCCGGCAACAACGGCAGTGGAAGCAGCGCAGGCGGCAGCACTTATACCGGCAACTACGCGCTGCTGGACGTCGTGCAGGCGCTGCGGTTCGTCCAGGGCAACATCGCCCGGTTTGGCGGCAATGCGGGCAACGTCACGTTGATGGGGCAGTCGGCGGGGGCCATTAATGCCTTGGCGCTGCTGACCGCACCGCAGGCCACCGGGCTGTTCCACAAATTGGTACCGATCAGCGGCGGGATCTCCTTGGCGTCGAACCTGCCCGCCGGGTCCATTCCCACACTCAACCCGGTCTCCCGCTACGCCATACAGGCCAGCCAGTTGCTGGCGCATCTGGCCGTGGCCGATGGCCTGGCACCGGGCCTGCCCGAAGCCCAGGCCCTGGTGGCCAGCTGGCCCCCCGCGCAGGTGGCCAGTTACCTGCGTGGCAAGGATGCGCGGGTCGTTTTGCAGACGGTGCTGGCAAAGGGGCTGACAGGTTCTGGCCCGATCCCGGACGGTGTGGTGGTTCCGGCCGATCCGATCACGGAGATTTCTGCGGGCCGCTATCGGAAAGTGCCTGTGTTGTCCGGCTACACGGCCGAGGAGGGCAAGCTGTTTGCCCCGTTCCTGGTGCTGCTGGGCGGCAAGCCCGGCATGAAGATCGGCGATGCCGAGCGCTTTGCGATGATGCAGCGCTTCGACCCTGATGCCCCCACCACCCTCACTGCGGCGGACATTCTGGATGCGTCCTACCTGCCGGTGACAGCCCCGGGCACGGGCTACAACGCACGCACCCAGATGCTGGGCAATGTGTTCATTGGCGCCAGCCGCGACAACCTGCTGAACGCCCTGCGCAGCCAGCAGAGCAATGTGTGGAACTACCAGTTCAACTGGGCCCAGCAGCCCGCACCATGGAACGATGTGTACGGCGCGGCCCATGCGTTCGACCTGCCCTTTGTGTTTGGCAACTTCGGTCCCTCGGTGTTTGCGAAGGCGACCAACAGCACCGCCAACCAGCCGGGGCGCCTGGCCCTGTCGCGGGCCATGATGGACAGCGTGCGCGCCTTTGTGCACACCGGCGATCCCAACAACGCCACGCTGGGCCAGACCTGGCAGCCGTGGCCCCGCAAGTTCATCTTTGATGCAGACCAGAAGGCGGTGCGCCTGAGCGTGCAATGACTCTCACGCTGCAGATGTCGAACAGACCTCGGCCGAATGCGGGTGGTCAGTGCGCGGCCGTGGCGGCGAGGTATGCGTTCAGCGCCTCGTCGTCCACGATGGCCACGCGCCCGAAGTCCAGCGACACAATGCCCATGCCCTCCAGCGACTGCAGCACCTTGTTCACGGTCTGCCGCGACAGGCCCACGAGCTGGCCCAGCTCTTCCTGCGTGAGGTTGAGCCGCCGGGTGCTGCGCCAGAACAGGCGGCTGAGGTACAGCGCCACGCGGTGCTCGGTGGACTGGGTGCGCCCGGCTTCGATGATGGTCATGGCCTGGCCCAGCCGCATGTTCAGATGCAGCACCAGGAACTGGTTGAACGCCAGGCTGGTCTCGCGCAGCGTGGCAAACAGCGGCAGGGGCAGGCACAGC
>NZ_QAIM01000530.1:2223-19132 GCF_003061035.1 Acidovorax sp. HMWF018 | reverse complement strand
GGCCCGACAGCACGGCATGCCAGCCCCGCACGGAGCTGCCGGCGGGCATCATCACCGCGCCCTTGTCGGCCTGCTCGGCAAACACCTCTTCGCGCAGCCGCTCCTGCATGGCGGCAGGCAGGCCCGCGAACCAGGGTTGGGCGGCAATGAATCGTTGGGCAGAAGGGGCAGCGCAAAGCATGGCCCCGATTGTCGCTGCAGCGGTGCCAGCGGTTCAGGGTATTCCCTTGCCCTTTGTCAGTGGGACGACAAGTGTTGGCAGCCATGCCCGCCGGGCGCACACTCCGCTGCGGTTCACGGAGGCCAGCGACAGCGCAACCATGCCGCCGCCGATGCCACGCCAGTGTGTTGGTGCGGCGCGTGTGGGTTCATCCCAGCGGCGTGCGGGGGCACGACGCGGGCGACACCCGGACGCCGATACGCGCGCTACGATGACCGTTCCATTCACTACAACATCCAAGGAGTATTCATGCTGGGCTTGATGCAGAGTCAACCATTGCTGATTTCGTCGCTGATCGAATTCGCAGAGCGCCACCACGGCGACGCCGAAATCGTGTCCCGACGGGTGGAGGGGGACATCCATCGCTACACGTACCGCGACCTCGCCGCACGTGCCCGCCGCCTGGCCAACGCGCTGGATGACCTGAAGCTCCAGTTCAGCGACCGGGTGGCCACGCTGGCCTGGAACGGCTATCGCCACATGGAGATGTATTTCGGCGTGAGCGGATCGGGCCGCGTGCTGCACACCGTCAATCCACGCCTGCACCCCGACCAGATCGCCTGGATCATCAACCACGCAGAAGACCAGGTGATGTGCTTTGACACCACCTTCCTGCCCCTGGTGCAGGCGGTGCACGCCAAATGTCCCACCGTCAAGAAATGGGTCGCCCTGTGCGATGCCGACAAGCTGCCTGCCGACACCGGCATTCCCGGCCTGACCAGCTACGAAGCCTGGATTGGCGCGCACTCGTCCGACTACGCCTGGCCCGAGTTTGACGAGAACTCTGCATCGAGCATGTGCTACACCAGCGGCACCACGGGCAACCCCAAGGCCGCGCTGTACAGCCACCGTTCCACCACGCTGCACGCTTATGCTGCAGCGCTGCCCGATGTGATGTGCCTCTCGGCCCGCGACTCGGTGCTGCCGGTGGTGCCCATGTTCCACGTCAACGCCTGGGGCATTCCGTACTCGGCTGCACTCACAGGCTGCAAGCTGGTGTTCCCCGGCCCGGCGATGGACGGCAAGTCCATCTACGAACTCATCGAAGCGGAGAAGGTGAGCTATGCCGCAGGCGTGCCCACCGTGTGGCAGATGATGTTGGGCCACATGAAGCCTGCAGGCCTCAAGTTCTCCACCCTGCGCCGCACGGTCATCGGTGGCTCGGCCTGTCCGCCCGCCATGATCCACGCGTTCAAGGAGGACTACGGCGTGGAGGTGTTGCACGCCTGGGGCATGACCGAGATGAGCCCGCTGGGCACGCTGTGCACGCTCAAGAACAAACACCTCGCCATGTCCAAGGACGAGCAGATGAAGATCCTGCAAAAGCAGGGCCGTGCGATCTATGGTGTGGACATGAAGATCGTGGGTGGCGACGGCAACGAGCTGCCCTGGGACGGCAAGACCTATGGCGACCTGCTGGTCAAGGGCCCCTGGATCGTGGGCAGCTACTTCAAGGGCGAGGGCGGTGACCCGCTGGTGCGCGACGCGCAGGGCAGGGGCTGGTTCCCCACGGGTGACGTGGCCACCATCGACGCCGACGGCTTCATGCAGATCACCGACCGCAGCAAGGACGTGATCAAGTCCGGTGGCGAATGGATCAGCTCCATCGACATCGAGAACATTGCGATGGCCCATCCCGCCATTGCCATGGCAGCGTGTGTGGGTATGCCGCACCCCAAGTGGGACGAACGTCCCATCGTGGCCGTGGTTAAGCGCCCCGGTGCGGAGGTCACACGCGAAGCGCTGCTGGCCTTCTACGAAGGCAAGACGGCCAAGTGGCAGATCCCTGACGACGTGGTGTTTGTCGATGCCATTCCGCTCGGTGCCACCGGCAAGATGCTCAAGACCAAGCTGCGTGAGCAGCTCAAGGATTACAAGCTTCCCGGCCTGTGATCAGGGTGGGGCAATGCATGTGCGCGCATCGCTTGCGAGCGCCATTTTTTGCACTGCCCCAGGCTGGTGCGCGCTCGGGGGGGCGCGGCGCCAGTCACGTGTGCGACGCTGGTAGGGGCAATCCCTGAGCATCGCTTTGTTGCAACGCGGTACGCTGCGTTGTGTCGATTTACAAGGAGACAAAAGCATGAAGTTCGCTATTAAGGCTGTAGCAGCCTCGGTAATCTTGGCAAGCGCTGGCGGGGCCTTCGCTCAAAAGGGTGAGACGGTCAAAATCGCCTGGCTCGACCCCCTGTCTGGCCTGATGGCGGCCGTGGGAACGAACCAGCTCAAGAGCTTCCAGTTCATCGCTGAGGAGTTCAACAAGAAGAACCCTGCCGGCGTCAAATTTGAAATCATCGGCATCGACAACAAACTCAGCCCGCAGGAAACCACCAGCGCCCTGCGCTCGGCCATGGACCAGGGTGCGCGCTACGTGGTGCAGGGCAACGGCTCTGGTCCCGCACTGGCCATCATGGACGCGCTCGAAAAGCACAACGCACGCAATCCCGGCAAGGAGGTCTTGTTCCTGAACTACGCTGCCGTGGACCCAGACCTCACCAACAGCAAGTGCAGCTACTGGCACTTCCGTCTGGATGCAGACACCTCCATGAAGATGGAAGCGCTGACGACCTACATGAAGGACCTGCCCGAGGTCAAGAAGGTCTACCTGATCAACCAGAACTACTCGCACGGCCACCAGGTCTCCAAGTTCGCCAAGGAGATGATGCAGCGCAAGCGCCCCGACGTGCAGTTTGTGGGTGACGACCTGCACCCCCTTGCCCAGGTGCGCGACTTCTCGCCCTACATCGCCAAGATCAAGGCATCGGGCGCTGACAGCGTGATCACCGGCAACTGGGGTTCTGACCTGGCACTGCTGATCAAGGCCGCTAACGACGCGGGCCTGAACAACGTCAACTTCTACACCTACTACGGCTCCGTCACCGGCAGCCCCACTGCCATGGGCTCTGCCGCTGCAGGCCGCGTGTACATGGTGGCTTACGCCCACATGAACCTGCCTGGCCCGCTGAACCAGATCGTTGTGGACTACAAGAAGAAGTTCAACGACGACATGTACACCGGTGCCGTGTACCACGCCTTCACCATGCTGTCCGAAGGTTTCGTGAAGGCCAAGTCCACCGACCCCGTCAAGGTGGCTGCAGCGTTTGAAGGCATGAAGTTCAAGAGCTTCAACGGTGAAGTCGAAATGCGCAAGACCGACCACCAGCTGCAACAGGGCCTGTTCATTTCCAAGTGGGAAAAAGCCGGCGGCAAGTACCCCATCGACTCGGAAAACACCGGCTACACCTTCGTGCCGCTGAAGTACTACGAGCCCTACGTGGCCAGCACGCCCACGTCGTGCCAGATGAAGCGCCCCTAAATCCGGCGCTGGCGTTTCGGCGCCAGAACTTCGAGGCCCGACGTACTCGGGCCTTTTTTTTCCCTCCGTGATGAAAAATTCCAATGAATCCTGAGTTTTTCGTGATCTCTTTGCTGAACGGCGTGAGCTACGGGCTCCTGCTGTTCATGCTGAGTTCCGGCCTCACGCTGATCTTCAGCATGATGGGCGTGCTCAACTTCGCACACACCAGCTTCTACATGCTGGGTGCCTATTTCGCGTTCACCATCTCCGGGGTGGTGGGCTTTTGGCCTGCGCTGGTGCTGGCACCGCTTGTGGTGTTTGTGCTGGGGGCTGCGTTCGAGCGCTACGCCCTGCGCCGGGTGCACAAGTTTGGCCATGTGCCCGAGCTGCTGGTCACGTTCGGGCTGTCGTACCTGATTCTGGAGGTCGTGCAGCTGGTCTGGGGACGCTCCACGGTGCCTTACGGCCTGCCAGAGCAATTGCAGGGTCCGCTGTTCTCGCTGTACGGCACGCAGTTTCCCAAGTCGCGTTCGTTTGTGATGCTGGTGGCGCTGCTGATGCTGCTGTCGGTGTGGCTGCTGCTCACACGCACCCGCATCGGGCTGGTGATCCAGGCGGCTCTCAAGTACCCAGAAATGGTGGAAGCGCTGGGCCACAACGTGCCGCGTGTCTTCATGCTGGTGTTTGGTGGCGGTGCCGCGCTGGCGGGCCTGGCGGGCGTGATCGGCGGCAACACCTATGTGACTGAGCCTGCGATGGCGGCGTCTGTGGGCTCCATCATCTTCGTGGTGGTGGTGGTGGGCGGCATGGGCTCGCTCGCTGGTGCTTTCATCGCCTCGCTGCTGATTGGCGTGGTACAGACCTTTGCCGTGGCGCTGGACTACTCGCTGATCCACGTCTTCAAGGCCGTGGGTGTGGCGGTGACCGACCAGACCTTTGGCTATCCCTTGCTCAAGCTCACAATTTCCCAGGTGGCGCCCATCCTGCCGTACCTGTTCCTCGTGCTGATCCTGATCTTCCGCCCCAAGGGCCTTCTGGGCACGCGGGAGGACTGATGCCATGAATTCAACCACTCATCCTGTCTCCAGTGCCACGTCGCACTACCGGTTCAAGCCCTGGAACGTCGGGCGCCTTGTGATCTGGACGCTGTTTGCCGCAGCACTGATCGTGGCGCCCATGCTGTTTCGCAGCAGCCTGGCGCTGACCATGCTCTCGCAGATCGGCTACCTCATCATCATCTGCCTGTCCTACAACATGTTGTTGGGGCAGGGCGGCATGCTGAGCTTCGGCCATGCCGTGTACACCGGTCTGGGTTCGTTCATAGCCATCCACGCCATGAACATGGCAAGCAAAGGCAGCTTCAGCATTCCGCTGGTGCTGATCCCCATCGTGGGCGGGCTGGCGGGGGCCTTCTTTGCCATCTTGCTGGGCTTCGTCACGACCAAGAAGTCGGGCACCACATTCGCCATGATCACGCTGGGCATTGGCGAGCTGGTGGCTTCGATGGCGCTGATGTTCCCCGAGTTCTTCGGGGGCGAAGGCGGCATCACCACCGACCGCGTGTATGGCCAGTCGTTCTTCGGCATCACCTTCGGTCCTGCCATTCAGGTGTACTACCTGATCGCCGTGTACTGCTTCGTGTGCACTGCGGCGATGTTTGCCTTCACTGGCACACCGCTGGGCCGCATCCTGAACGCAGTGCGCGACAACCCCGAGCGTGTGGAGTTCATTGGCTACAACACGCAGCGGGTGCGCTACTTCGCCTTCATCATTGCGGGCTTTTTTGCCGGCATTGGTGGTGGTCTGGCCACCATCAACTTCGAGATCGTGACGGGTGCTGACAGCCTGAACGTGGTGCGCTCGGGTGGCTACCTGCTGTTCACCTTCCTGGGCGGTGCCACCTTCTTCTTCGGCCCCATCATTGGTGCCGTGCTGCTGGTGCTGGCGTCGGTGCTGCTGTCCGAGCTGTCCAAGGCCTGGCTGCTGTATCTGGGCCTGGTGTTCCTGTTCATGGTGATGTACGCGCCCGGTGGCGTGGCCAGCCTGATCATGATGAACCTGCGCCTAGCCAAGTTCGGCAAGCTGCGCCAGCTGTGGACCTCTTACCTTGCGCTGGGCGGTACTGCCCTGGTGGGTGTGATGGGCGCAGCCTGCATGATCGAGATGACCTACCACCTGCAGCTCAATGCCGCGCTGGGGCCAGAGTTGACCTTCCTCGGCGCCACGCTCAACGCCAAGGGCTTTACCAGCTGGTTTGGTGCGGTGTTTGTGATGGTGACGGGCTTTGCCCTGTTTGAACTCTGCCGCCGCCAATTTGTGCGCCAGTGGAGCAGGATCCAGGAAGAAATAGAACATGAAATCAAGCGCGGGGAGGCTTTGTAACCATGGCGGCTGACAACGCAACCTATGCGCTCGAACTGCGCGACTTGCGCAAGAGCTTTGGCAAGACCGAGATCATCCGCGGCGCCAACTTGGCTGTCGCGCCCGGTGAGCGCGTGGCCATCATCGGCCCCAACGGCGCGGGCAAGTCCACGCTGTTCAATCTGATCAGCGGGCGCTTTGCGCCCACCAGCGGCGATGTGATCCTGAATGGCCAGCGCATCAACGGCATGGCACCGTACGAGATCAACCGGCGCGGGCTCTCGCGCAGCTTCCAGATCACCAACATCTTTCCCAAGCTGTCGGTGTTCGAAAACCTGCGGTGCGGCGTGCTGTGGAGCATGGGCTACAAGTACACGTTCCTGCGCTTCCTGTCGAACCTGCACGATGCCAATGAGCGCGCCAAGCAGCTCATGGAGATGATCAAGCTCGACAAGAAGCGCGACACGCTGGCGATGAACCTGACCTACGCCGAGCAGCGTGCGCTGGAGATTGGCATCACCATCGCGGGCGGTGCCAACGTGATCCTGCTGGACGAACCGACGGCCGGCATGAGCAAGACCGAGACCTCACGCTTCATCCACCTCATCAAGGAAGTGACCGAAGGCCGCACGCTGTTGACGGTGGAGCACGACATGGGCGTGGTGTTCGGCCTGGCCGACAAGATCGCTGTGGTGGTGTATGGCGAGGTGATTGCCTTTGACACGCCCGACAAGGTGCGCGCCAACCAGCGCGTGCAAGAGGCCTATCTGGGCTCGGTCGTTGCGGACGAGCAAGGGGCGGGACACTGACATGCTGAAAATCGAAAATCTCCACGCCTATTACGGCAAGAGCCATGTGCTGCATGGCGTGACCTTTGATGTACAACCCGGTGAAATCGTGGCCCTGCTGGGGCGCAACGGTTCGGGCCGCTCCACCACCGCCAAGGCCATCATGGGTCTGGTGGACTGGGAGGGCACACTCAACTGGAAGGGGCAGGACCTCAATGGCAGGAAGGCCTACGAGATCGCCCACCTGGGGGTGGGTTATGTGCCCGAAAGCCGCGATGTGTTCCCCAACCTCACCGTGCACCAGAACCTGATGCTCGGCCAAAAGGGCAGTGGCAAGAACAGCCGCTGGTCGTTTGACGATATGTACGAGATGTTCCCCCGACTCAAGGAGCGCCAGCACACCGAGGCGGGCGTGATGTCGGGCGGCGAGCAGCAGATGTTGACCCTGTGCCGCACGCTCATGGGTGACCCGGACCTCATCATCATCGACGAGCCCACCGAGGGTCTGGCACCCAAGATCGTCGAGCTGGTGGGCCAGTACCTGCAGACCATCAAGTCGCGCGGCATCTCGGTGCTGTTGATCGAGCAGAAGCTGACCATTGCCATGAAGATCTCAGACCGCGCACTGGTGATGGGGCATGGCTCTATCGTGTTCCAGGGCACACCGGACAGCCTGCGGGCCGACAACTACATCCGCAAGGAATGGCTTGAAGTCTGACGATTTCTGAAAAACCATGGCCAAAAGAGGCGCCCGATAGCTGAAGGCGCCTCTTTTTTTGCTCTACCAAATGTTGCACTGCAAACCCCCTTGTCCCGCCCGGGACAAATTGACACGCCAAATGGGTTTGAAGTCTCTACAATAAAAACGCACGATCGTTCTTTTTCACTTTCCAAGGAACAACAGCACCATGACCGCTGAATACAAAGTCCACGGCTCCGTTGCCGTGATCACCATGGCCAACCCTCCCGTCAACGGACTCGGTCTGGCGACCCGCCAGGGCATCGTGGACGGCCTTGGCCGTGCCAATGCCGATGCAGCGGTCACGTCCATCGTGATCACCGGTGCCGGTGGTGCGTTCTCTGGCGGCGCCGACATCAAGGAGTTCGGCACCGACAAGTCGCTGCAAGAACCCAACCTGCTGTCGGTGATTGCCGCCATTGAAAACTCGGCCAAGCCCGTCGTGGCCGCCATGCACAGCGTGGCCATGGGTGGCGGGCTGGAGCTGGCCCTGGGTTGCCACTACCGCATTGCGGCGCCTGGCTGCTCGATTGCACTGCCCGAAGTCAAGCTGGGCCTGATCCCCGGCGCAGGAGGTACACAGCGCCTGCCCCGCGTGATTGGTGTGGAAGCCGCGCTCAACCTCATCGTGAGCGGCGAGCCCGTCAAGAGTGAAATGATTGGCGCCGTGCCCGGCCAGAAGCTGTTTGACAAGATGGCAGCGTCGGCCGAATCGCTAGCCGCAGAAGCCCTGGCGTTTGCCAAGAGCGTGGCGGATGCCCGCCCGCTGCCCCTGGTGCGCAACTTCCCCTGCAAGCACCCCGAAGGCGACGCGTACTTCCAGTTCGCGCGCAACATGGTCAAGGGCATGGCCAAGAACTTCCCCGCACCCGCCAAGTGCGTGGACGCGGTCGAAGCGGCCACCAAGAAGAAGTTCGCAGAAGGCATGCTGGTCGAGCGCGAGATCTTCATCAACCTGATGTGGACGCCCGAGTCGCGTGCACTGCGCCATTTGTTCATGGCTGAGCGTGCGGCCTCCAAGATTCCTGATGTGGCCTCCGACACCCCCAAGCGCGACATCAAGCTGGTGGGCGTGATTGGCGCGGGCACCATGGGCGGCGGCATTTCCATGAACTTCCTGAACGCGGGCATCCCCGTCAAGATCCTGGAAATGAAGCAGGAAGCCCTGGACCGTGGCGTGGCCACTATCAAGAAGAACTACGAAGCCCAGGTCAAGAAGGGCAAGCTCAAGCAGGACAAGTACGAGCAGCGCATGGCCCTGCTGAGCACCACGCTGAGCTACGACGATCTCAAGGACTGCGACCTCATCATCGAAGCCGTGTTCGAAGAGATGGGCGTCAAGGAAGCCGTGTTCAAGCAACTCGACGCTGTGGCCAAGCCCGGCGCCATCCTGGCCTCCAACACCTCCACGCTCGACGTGGACAAGATCGCAGCGTTTACCAAGCGTCCGCAGGACGTGGTGGGCATGCACTTCTTCAGCCCTGCCAACGTGATGAAGCTGCTGGAAGTGGTGCGTGGCAAGGAGACCGCCAAGGATGTGCTGGCCACCGTGATGGCCATCGGCAAGAAGATCAAGAAGACTTCCGTGGTCTCGGGCGTGTGCGATGGTTTCATCGGCAACCGCATGATCGAGCAGTACAGCCGCCAGGCTGGCTTCCTGCTGGACGAAGGCTGCACTCCCCAACAGGTGGACAAGGCCATCGAAAAGTTTGGCTTTGCCATGGGCCCGTTCCGCATGGGCGACCTGGCAGGCAACGACATCGGCTGGGCCATCCGCAAGCGCCGCTCCGTCGAACGTGCCGACATGAAGTACAGCCGCACGGCCGACAAGCTGTGTGAACTGGGCCGCTTCGGCCAGAAGACCGGCGCAGGCTGGTACGACTACCAGGCCGGCAAGCGCGACGCGATCCCGAGCGACCTGGTCAACAAGATGATCGAAGACCACCGCAAGGAGCTGGGCATCACGCCGCGCAAGATTTCGGACGAAGAAATCGTGCAGCGCCTGGTGTTCGCCCTGGTCAACGAAGGCGCGCACATCCTGGAAGACGGCATCGCCAGCAAGTCCGGCGACATCGACATGGTGTACTTGACCGGCTACGGTTTCCCCATCCACCGTGGCGGCCCCATGCACTACGCCAGCGAAGTGGGTCTGTTCAACGTGGTGCAGGCCATGGACCGTTTTGCCAAGAACCCGCTGGATGACGCAGCGTTCTGGAAGCCCGCTCCGCTGCTGGCCAAGCTGGCCGCCGAAGGCAAGGCCTTCCAGTAAATAGCCGCGTGCACCCATCCACAGAATCAAAGGAATTCACATGACCTCCGCAGTGATTGTTTCCACCGCCCGCACGCCGCTCGCCAAGAGCTGGAAGGGTTCGTTCAACATGACGCATGGCGCCACCCTGGGCGGCCATGCCGTGCAGCACGCCGTGTTGCGCGCCGGCATCGACGGTGCAGACGTGGACGACGTCATCATGGGTTGCGCCACGCCTGAAGGCGCCACCGGCAGCAACATCGCGCGCCAGATCGCCTTGAAGGCCGGTCTGCCCATCACCGCTTCCGGCGTCACGGTCAACCGCTTTTGCTCTTCGGGCCTGCAGACCATTGCCATGGCCGCCCAGCGCATCATCGCTGGCGAAGCCGATGTGTTCGTGGCCGGTGGTGTTGAAAGCATCTCCTGCGTGCAGCAGGAGATGAACCTGCACATGATCCAGGACCTGGCTCTGGCCAAGCAAAAGCCCGAGATTTACTGGAGCATGCTGCAGACCGCCGAGCAAGTGGCCAAGCGCTACAACATCGGCCGCGAAGCCATGGACGAGTACGGTGCAGGCAGCCAGCAAAAGGCTTGCGCGGCGCAGGCCAACGGCTTGTTCGATGCAGAAATCGCCCCCATCACCGTGACGGCCGGTGTGGCTGACAAGACTCTGGGCCTGATCACCAAGCAAGTCACGGTGAGCAAGGACGAAGGCACGCGCGAAGGCACGACGGTGGAGGCCATCAGTGGCCTGCGGTCGGCACTGCCCGGTGGCCTGATCTCGGCCGGCAATGCCAGCCAGTTCTCTGACGGCGCCGGTGCCTGCGTGATCACCAGCGAAGAGTACGCCAGCAAGAAGGGCCTCAAGCCCTTGGGCCGGTTCCTCGGCTTTGCAGTGGCCGGTTGCGAGCCTGACGAAATGGGCATCGGCCCTGTGTTTGCCGTGCCCAAGGTGCTGAAGAAGCTGGGCCTCACGGTGCAGGACATCGACCTCTGGGAGCTGAACGAAGCCTTCGCCGTGCAGGTGCTGTACTGCCGCGACAAGCTGGGCATCCCGGCGGACCGTCTGAACGTGAACGGCGGCGCCATCGCCCTGGGCCACCCCTACGGTGTGTCGGGCCAGCGCCTCACAGGCCACGCCCTCATCGAAGGCAAGCGCCGTGGCGCCAAGAAAGTGTGCGTGACGATGTGCATCGGCGGCGGCATGGGCGCTGCGGGCATTTTCGAGGTGCTGTAAGCCATGTCCGGGCAGGCCTCGTCGCCACCGCGCACCGACATCCCCGATGTCGTGGTGTCGCCCGAGGTCTTCCTGGCCATGGGGCGTGAGGTACTGGCATCGCAGCCGTTCAGCATCCTGGTGGGGGCGCGGCTGCATGCCTTGTCCCCAGGGCACTGCGAGCTGCACCTGCCCATCACGCCCCAGTTGCTGCAGCAGCATGGTTTTGTGCACGGGGGCGTGCTGAGCTATGTGGCCGACAACGCCCTGACCTACGCGGGAGGCACCGCGATGCGGGTGCCCGTGGTGACCTCCGAGTTCAAGATCAACTACCTGCGCCCTGCGGTGGGCGAACTGCTCATCGCCCGTGCGCAGGCGGTGCACCATGGCCGCGCGCAGGCGGTGTGCCGCTGCGATGTGTTGGTGGTGCAGGCAGGCACCGAAAAGCTGTGCGCCGTGGCGCAAGGCACCATTGCCGCACTGCCACCTCGCGAAGACGCGGCACCGTCGCCCGCTGGCGCCTGATGGTGGCAAGGGATGGGAGCATGTTCCTCCTCACTCCTGCGCCGTTTACTCCTTATTTGATAGCTGCTGGCGCATGATTTATTTGCGCCTGGGGCTGTTTTAACCCTGAAATGCCATGAGCCTACGTCCCACCGTCGATTTCCTGCTCTACCAGTGGCTGAACGCCGAGAAGCTGCAAACCCGCGAGCGCTTTGCAGACCACTCCCGCGAAACCTTCGATGCCGTGCTCGACACCTCCGAGCGCATCGCGCGCGAGAAGTACGCGCCCTTCAACCGCGTGGTGGACACGGAAGAACCCCGCACCGAGACCGAGCCCGACGGCACGCTTCGTGTGGTGCTGCCGCAAGCCACCTACGAAGCACGGCGCGCCTATGCCGAGTCGGGCCTGCTGAGCGCCGCGCAGGACTACGACATTGGCGGCATGCAGCTGCCCTACACGGTGGAGGCTGCGGCCAACAGCTTTTTCGCGGCCGCCTCGATCAGCATTGGGTCCAACCTGCTGACCTCGGGCAACGCCAACCTGCTCATGGTGCATGGCACCGATCTGCAAAAGCAGGTGTTTGCGCTCAATGAATTCAACGGCCGCTGGTCGGGCACCATGTGCCTGTCGGAGCCACAGGCGGGCTCGTCCCTGTCCGACGTGGCCACACGCGCCGTGCCGGATGGCGAGGGCTTTGAGAGCGACCCGCTCGGCCCCCGCTACCGCCTCAAGGGCAACAAGATGTGGATCAGCTCGGGCGACCATGAGCTGACCGAAAACATCGTGCACCTGGTGCTGGCCAAGATCCCGGGGCCAGACGGCAAGCTGGTGCCGGGCACCAAGGGCATCTCGCTGTTCATCGTGCCCAAGAAGCTGGTGGACACCGACGGCCAGCTGACCGGCGTGCGCAACGACGTGGCGCTGGCGGGCCTGAACCACAAGCTGGGCTGGCGCGGCACCACCAACACGCTGCTGAACTTTGGCGAGGGCAAGTACCCCGTGGATGGCCAGGCAGGCGCCGTGGGTTACCTGGTCGGCCAGCCCGGCAAGGGCCTGCACTGCATGTTCCACATGATGAACGAGGCGCGCATCGGCATCGGGATGGCCGCCACCATGCTCGGCCTGGCGGGCTACTACGCCAGCCTGGACTACGCCAAGAACCGCCCCCAGGGCCGCCCCGTGCAGGGCCCCAAGGACGGTGCGGCTGCCGTGGTCAAGGACGCCGCCCAGCCCCAGGTGCGCATCGTGGAGCACGCAGACGTCAAGCGCATGCTGCTGGCGCAAAAGTCGTATGGCGAGGGCGCGCTCGCGCTCAACCTGTTCTGCGCGCGGCTGGTGGACGAGCAACACACGGGCGATGCCGCTGCGGCCGACGAAGCCCGCCTGCTGCTGGAGGTGCTGACCCCCATCGCCAAGAGCTGGCCCAGCGAATGGTGCCTGGAGGCCAACAGCCTGGCCATCCAGATCCACGGCGGCTACGGCTACACGCGCGACTTTCCGGTGGAGCAGTACTGGCGCGACAACCGCCTGAACATGATCCACGAAGGCACCCACGGCATCCAGGCCATGGACCTGCTGGGCCGCAAGGTGCTGATGGAAGGCGGCCGGGGCCTGCAACTGCTGGCCGGTCGCATCAACGCCACCATCGAGCGCGCCATCCAGGTGCCCGCGCTCGCCGCCCACGCCAACGCGCTGGGCAAGGCGCTGCAGGACGTGGGCGCTGCCACCAAGGCCGCCTGGGCCACGGGCCGACCCGCTGATGCGCTGTCCAACGCCGTGCCCTACATGCAGGCCTTTGGCCACACGGTGCTGGCCTGGGTGTGGCTGGACGTGGCGCTGGCCACCCTGGCGGCCGATGCAGCCCTGGCGCAGCCCGCCAGCGTGGGCCGCATGGGCGCCATGCGCTTTTTCTTCCATTACGAGCTGCCCAAGATCGGCGCCTGGCTGCAAGTGGTCAGCACGCGCGACGCGACCTGCGCCAGCTTTCCTGAAGAGGCGTTCTGATGGCCGCTGCGCACACCCTGCAGCGCTTGCACAAAATCATCTGGGCGCTGATCTACGGCGGCCTGCTCACGCTGGTGCTGGGCATTGCCAGCGCCCGCACCGACCCGGCCACGGGCTGGGTGCTGATGGTGGGCGGGGGCGTGGTGGCTGCCGTGGGCGTGGTGCTGATCGCCGTGCGTGCGCGGCTCAAGGCCGACCCCCAGGGCTGACGCTGCGGCACCGCGGCAGCCACGTGGCTGGCCCACTGCGGAGCGGACGCGGCGGCGACACAATGCAGCCTTCTGGCGCCGCACAATGGCTGCCTGTGTTCCACCCCCTGGCTGGCGCAATCCAGCGCCGGGCTGTGGTCCGAGAACATCCATCGACTGGCAAAAATCCAAGGAGACATTCACATGACACGCACCATCCAACAACTGTTTGACCTGACGGGCAAGACCGCCCTGGTGACCGGCGGCTCGCGCGGCCTGGGCCTGCAACTGGCCCACGCGCTGGGCGAGGCGGGCGCCAAGATCGTGCTCAGCTCGCGCAAGGCGTCTGACCTGGAAGAAGCCACGGCCGACCTGCAGGCCGCAGGCATCGACGCGCGCTGGATTGCCGCCGACTGCGCCAAGGAAGAAGACATCCGCCGCCTGGCCGACGAGACCTTACAGCGCCTGGGCCATGTGGACATCCTGGTCAACAACGCAGGCGCGGCCTGGGGCTCTCCGGCTGAAGACCACCCCGTGGAGGCCTGGGACAAGGTGATGAACCTCAACGTGCGTGGGTACTTCATCCTGAGCCAGCACATCGCCAAGCACAGCATGATCGGCCGCCGTAGCGGCAGCATCATCAATGTGGCGTCCATCGCCGGCCTGGGCGGCAACCCCAAGGGCATGAACACCATTGCTTACAACACCTCCAAGGGCGCGGTGATCAACTTCACACGGGCGCTGGCGGCCGAATGGGGGGCCTACAACATCCGCGTCAACGCGATCTGCCCGGGCTTCTTCCCGAGCAAGATGACGGTGGGCACGCTCAAGGCGATGGGCGAAGAGGCGCTGGCTGCCCACGCCCCCCTGGGCCGCCTGGGCGATGATGAAGACCTGAAGGGCCTGTGTGCGCTGTATGCGTCGGATGCGGGCAAGCACATCACCGGCCAATGGCTGGCGGTGGACGGCGGCGTGAGCATTGTGACTGGAGGGTGAACATCCCCCTGAGCGGCTGCGCCGCTTCCCCCTTCTCTCGAATCGCTGAGCGATTCGGGAAGGGGGACGACGCAATCGCTGCGGGGCGGCCCTTGCTCTGCGTCCCTCGCCTGTGCCGCGCCCGTTGCGACCTACATTTCCAAAGGAACAAACCTTGATTAGTTTTGGTGTCGAAATCCCCTTTGTCAGCCACCTGGGCTTCACGCTGCACCGCATGGAGGACGGCGAGTCCGAGCTGCGTTACGAAGCCAAGCCTGAGCACCTCAACTCGTTTGCCGTGACCCACGGCGGCGCGTCGATGACGCTGCTGGACGTGACCATGGCGACGGCCGCGCGCAGCGTGACGCCGGACATGGGCGTGGTCACCATCGAGATGAAGACCAGCTTCATGCAGCCCGCGCGCGGGCCGCTGGTGGCCAAGGGGCGATTGATTCACCGCACGGCCACCATGGCGTTCACCGAGGGCACGGTGTACGACGCCCAAGGCAAGGTGTGCTGCCACGCCACCGGCACGTTCAAGTACGTCAAGCGCCTGCCGGTGGACGGGCGCAATGTGAATGACCTCAAGGTCATCTCCACCGACTGAGCCAGTGGTTGAGGTCGCCAGCGGTTTTTAAAGCCTTTTTGCCTGCAAGCGCAATGGATATATGTGCTGGCAGCTATCAAAAACATAGTGTTTAATTTTCTGAAGGAGCTTTCCATGCCACGCAACCAACAAATCGTTCTCGACAACCGTCCCCAGGGCGAAGCGGTGGCCAGCAACTTCAAGCTGGTCGCGACCGACACGCCCGCGCTGCAGGACGGCCAGGTGCTGGTACGCCACCACTACCTGAGCCTGGACCCCTACATGCGCGGCCGCATGAACGAGAGCAAGAGCTACGCCGCGTCGCAGGCGCTGGGCGAAGTCATGATCGGTGGCACCGTGGGTGAAGTGGCCGAGAGCAAGCATCCCAAGTACGCCGTGGGCGACAAGGTGGTGGGCATGGGCGGCTGGCAGGAATACAGCGTGGTCAATGCCGACCAGCCCGGCGCGCTGCGCAAGGTCGATACGACCCATGTGCCGCTGTCGCACTACCTGGGCGCCGTGGGCATGCCGGGTGTCACGGCCTGGTACGGCCTGGTCAAGATCATTGCGCCCAAGGAAGGCGACACCGTGGTGGTGAGCGCCGCCACGGGCGCCGTGGGCAGCGCCTTTGCTGCGCTGGCCAAGGCCCGTGGCTGCCGCGCGGTGGGCATTGCGGGCGGTGCCGACAAGTGCAAGTACGCAGTAGAAGAACTGGGCTTTGACGCCTGCATCGACTATCGTGCCCACAGCGACGTCAAGGCTCTGTCCAAGGCCCTGAAGGAAGCGTGCCCCAACGGCATCGATGGCTACTTCGAGAACGTGGGCGGCTGGATCATGGACGCCGTCATGCTGCGCATGAACGCCTTCAGCCGCATCGCCCTGTGCGGCATGATCGCCGGCTACGACGGCGCACCGCTGCCCATGGCCAACCCCGCGCTCATGCTTATCAACCGCATGAAGGTTGAAGGTTTCATCGTCAGCGAGCACATGGAAGTCTGGCCTGATGCCCTCAAGGAGCTGGGCACGCTGGTCGGCACCGGCAAGCTGCGCCCGCGCGAAACCATTGCCCAAGGCATTGCCGCCGCGCCCGAGGCCTTCCTGGGCCTGCTCAAGGGCAAGAACTTTGGCAAGCAACTGGTCAAGCTGATCTGATGATGCTGAAGTGGACCTGGGCCCGCTTCGATGACCTGGGCGTGCATGCGCTGCATGACGCCCTGGCCCTGCGCTGCAAGGTGTTCATCCTGGAACAGGGCCCCTACCAGGACCCGGACGAAGCGGACAAAAAGTCCTACCACCTGCTGGGCTACGACGAGGCGGGTGCGCTGCAAGCCTGCTTGCGCGTGGTGGACCCGGGCGTGAACTACCCCGAGCCCTCGATTGGCCGCGTGGTCACCGCCAAGGAGGCGCGCGGCAACGGCACAGGCCGGGCGCTGATGCAAGAGGGCATTGCCCGCTGCAGCCAGGCGTGGCCGGACCGGGGCATCCGCATCAGTGCGCAGGCGCACCTGCGGGGCTTCTACGGCAGCCTGGGTTTTGAGGCGGTCTCCGACGAGTATCTGGAAGACGATATCCCGCACATTGAAATGCTGCGAAAGGCGGGCTGACACAGCCGCAGCCCCTTCGACCATTCACACAGCCCACCCGTGAAGGAGCCGACATGACCTTGCCCACCGCCACCCTGGCGCGTACCCATGACGTCTTCAACCAGAGCACGCCGTGGGCGGATGTGAACCTGTTCACCACCAACCAGCCGCTGCAGGATGCGTTGCGCCTGCATGCACCCG
>NZ_QAIM01000530.1:0-2213 GCF_003061035.1 Acidovorax sp. HMWF018 | reverse complement strand
GAGTGTGGAGGGCCTCACGGCGCTGGGCGCCGATATGGGCTCGGCCGAGATGCTGACCCACGCGCGCCTGGCCAACACCCACAAGCCCCAGCTGCGCACGCACGACCGCTTTGGTCATCGCACGGATGTGGTGGAGTTCCACCCCAGCTACCACGCTTTGATGGGCGCCGCCCTGCGCCACGGCCTGCATGCCACGCCCTGGTCGCGCCAGGAAACGGGCCACGCGCATGTGGAGCGCGCGGCGGGCTTCATGCTGTTCACCGAGGCCGAGCCCTCAGTGCTGTGCCCCGTGTCGATGAGCTACGCCGTGACCCCGGCATTGCGAGGCAATTCAGCGGTATGGGCGGACTGGAGCAAGGGTTTGGCGAGCACGCAGTACGACCCGCGCCTGGCGCTGTTCTCGCAGAAATCCGCGCTCACCATGGGCATGGGCATGACCGAGAAGCAGGGCGGATCGGACGTGCGTGCCAACACCACACAGGCTGTCCACGACGGCGACGATGTCTGGGGCGCGCGCTATCGCATCACCGGCCACAAATGGTTTTTCTCGGCGCCCATGTGCGATGCGTTTCTGATCCTGGCGCAGGCGCCCGGCGGGCTCACCTGCTTCTTCCTGCCGCGCGTGCTGCCCGATGGTGGTGAAGGGGCGGTCAACACCATTCGCATCCAGCGCCTGAAAGACAAGCTGGGCAACCACGCCAATGCCAGCTCCGAGGTCGAGTTCATCGGCGCGATGGCCTGGCGCGTGGGCGAAGAGGGCCGGGGTGTGGCGCAGATCCTGGAGATGGGCACCATGACGCGGCTGGACTGCGCGCTGGGCACCAGCGGACTTATGCGGCAGGCGCTCAGCATTGCGCTGCACCACACGCGCCAGCGCTCGGCCTTTGGCAAAAAGCTCATCGAGCAGCCACTGATGCGCAATGTGCTGGCCGACCTCGCGCTCGAAAGTGAGGCAGCCACTGCGCTCTCCATCAGGCTTGCAAGCGCTTTTGATCGCAAAGAGAAAAGCGAGCACGAAGCCGTGATGGCCCGCCTGCTCACGCCCGTCGCCAAGTTCTGGGTGTGTAAGCGCGGCAGCGTGTTTGCGCAAGAGGCCATGGAATGCCTGGGCGGCAACGGCTATGTGGAGGAGGGCGGCGAGGGCGTGATGGCTCGCATCTACCGCGAGATGCCGCTCAACTCCATCTGGGAAGGCGCGGGCAACATCATGGCGCTGGATTTGATGCGCGCCGTGCGCCGCGCCGACACCGCTGCCGCGCTGGACGCCGAACTGGCACCCGCACGCGGCGCCCACCCGGCGCTGGACCGTCTGGCCGGCGCACTGCCCCTGCGTGTAGACGCCATGACCACCGAGGCCGAGGCCCGGCGACTCGCCCAGGATGTAGCGTTGGCAGTGCAGGCGGCCCTGTTGTTGCGCAGTGCGCCCGGCGCAGTGTTCCGAGCGTTTTGCGACTCGCGCCTCTCTGGTGACTGGGGCTACAGCTTTGGCACGCTGGGCGCGGGTGTCAACCTTGACGCCATCTTGGACCGCGCACTTCCGGCCTGAGCCATCCCACAGAATTTTGCGGAGAAACCCATGTCCCACCTCATCCTGCACCACTACCCCTCGTCCCCGTTTTCCGAAAAGATCCGTGCGGTGCTCGGCTTCAAGCAGCTGGCCTGGAAGTCCGTCATCATCCCCAGCGTCATGCCGAAGCCCGATGTGGTGGCGCTGACCGGCGGGTATCGCAAGACGCCGTTCTTGCAGATCGGCGCCGATATCTATTGCGACTCGGCCCTGATCTGCGATGTGCTGGAGCATGAGCATCCCGAACCCGTGCTGTATCCGCCGCACCTCAAAGGCGTGTCGCGCGTGTTTGCGCAGTGGGCCGACACCACGCTGTTCTGGGCTGCCATGGCCTACAACCTGCAGCCCAAGGGCGCCGCCGTGTTGTTTGCCAACCTGCCGCCGGCTGCCGCGCAAGTGTTTGGCGAAGACCGCCGCGAGATGAGCGCGGGCATGCAGCGCCTGCGACCGGCCGATGCCACGGCCGCCTACCGCTCGTACCTGCGGCGTATTGCGCACATGGCCGAGGAACACGACTTCCTGTTCGGCGCCGAGCCTTGCCTGGCCGACTTTGCGGCCTACCACCCGCTGTGGTTCACGCGCCAGTGTGTGCCCGTGATGGCCGACATCTTTGCCGCCACGCCCGCCGTGCTGGAGTGGATGGACC
>NZ_QAIM01000529.1:0-5690 GCF_003061035.1 Acidovorax sp. HMWF018 | reverse complement strand
TAGAAGATAAGCAGTAGCGCGCCCCTTTGCCCGGGCGACATCTGTTCAATGGTCGTGTCGGCCAGGGTGAGCGAGAACTGCAGCTCCAAGTCTTCCAGGCCATAGAGCAGATCGTAGAGCTGACTGCTTACCTTGTTTGCGCGCATGACTTGAGACATCGGCATGCGGGCGTCGCCAGCGGAAACGGTTACATCGCAAATCGACTCCATCAGTGTCATAACAGCCTCCTCAGAAGCGAAATCTGTCAGCCGCAGGAGTTCTTGCAGACGGCGAGTTCCCTCTTCCTCACCACGGAAACCTCCGGTGTTTTGCTTTACTAGGCCAAAGAACTTTTCGGCAAACGCTGGCTTGTTGAAAAACACGTTGCTCTGAAAGGCAACTTTCAGGTCATCCTTGATGTTCGGAAACTGCTCGACGATTTGGTCCACAGGCGCGAATAGAGCCCGTCGCGCCAACGCCATGGCAGACAATTCCTTAAAAATGACTCGAGTGAAACCATTGCGGCTGCCTTCGAGCGCTTTGCGTTTCTCCGGCAACTTCTCGAGTGCAGCTAAAGCAGCCTTGTAGTACTCGACGGTATCTGCTAGTTCTGCCCCTCCGAGCAGCGCTGCCTTGGCCTGCTGCCATTGCTGGAGCGCGGCAAGATAGAGTTGAAATGCCTTGTTCGGCGCGTCCAGTGTCTCCTGCAGCTTCGTACGCTCGGTCTGAAGCAGCACAGCCTTCTGCTGTATTTCGCCATTTACCGCAACGAGCTGTGCAATGGTCGCTTCCTCCTCGGCAACCATTTCACGAATCTTCGCCACACTGGTTTGAACGGAAAGGACTGATTCAATGGCAATGCCAACCTCGACCAGAGAGTCGACAAACTTCTTGTCAGTTTCCTTGGCTTGACTCTCGAACAGCGCCAGCCCTTCTTCCACCTTCGACAACGCATTGCGGCGCAGGATTGCGCCGCGACGCTTGTTGTCGTTGTCGTTGGCAGCCGTGAAAATGCTTTCAAGCTCTTTGCCAATTGCCTCGAGTCGCACGGCATCCTCTGATGGCTGCTCGTTGTCACCAGCACCCCCTTTGGGCTGCGGCACTTCTACCGGCTTTTGCGCTTCCAAGTCTTTGAGCGCCAACTCCTTGCGCGCTAATTTTTCCGTGAGGTCGTTCGCGTACGCTGGTGACCCCTGCGATTCCAAGTCTGTAATCTGCTTGTTCAATCCTTGGATCGTCTGGCGCGCAGTGGTGATTCGGTCAATTGCCGGTGCTTCTTTCGCCTTCAGATAATCGTCAAGCGTCTTGAAGTTCAAGCGCTCAGCCGAGTCCATGTGCGAGAACAGGACATTTCGAATTTCGCCCTCGAACCGACTGGACTTGCCAGTGACATGCTCGTTGCATAACTCCTCGAAGTAAATTTGTGAGATGTACTTGATCCGCTCCGGCTCATTTTCTTTTGCAGCTAAGTTCAACGTCGTGACGTTCTTGTCCCCGTTCAACCAAGTCAAGGTTGCCTCGAACTGCCCTGCCCGTTGAGCGTTTCCACTCATGAACCGCTTGTCATTCAGGAAGGTGAAGTATTTGCGCGCCTTGCAATTGCCAGCTAGGGCTAGAACTTCCGCCAACCCGCTCTTGCCGGATCCTTTGTTCCCGATGATGGCAACGAGGTCTGCATTGAGTTCGATCTCTACGCCATCGAACCACTTCTCAGTACTGGACGTTCCTGCCCGGCGGTTGACCTTCAGCCGGTCCATGAACAGTGAACCATTGGCTTCAACCATGGCTACCTTGGGCGGTTTATCACCGATGTAGGAGCGGAAAGCGGGCTCGCGAATCGCCTGCTGCAGTCCGCCAAATGTGGGTTCTGCTTTGAGCCACGTCTTCAAGCCGTTCGGAAATTGGCCATACTTGCCGAAGTCGTGAGCGTCAGTGCCGCGCACGCACAGGCGAGCCTTACCGTCAATGGCACTCCAGAAATTCTTAAAGAAAGCCCGGTTGTTGTCAGTTTCCTCTCCGTGGAAAGCCTCGCGGCAGGCCTGGTCCTTGCATTCAAAAATGTCGGCCGCGCGCATTAGGCGACGGACCTCGGCATAGTGCTTGACGAAGTCAATGCCTTTGAGTCCGCCGTAGGTGTCCCAAGGCTGCAGAAGAAGGCCTTTCGACCCAACCATCTTTAGTGCCGCAAGCACAGAGCTAGCTACGAGTTCGGCCGTCTCCCAACCTGTCTGAAGCGCGTAGGCGTCGTCGCTTCGTACCTTTTCCGCGTCCTTGCCGTGCTTGCCAAGCTTGTCTTCGCCAAGTTCACGCGCGTACTGAATAAAGCAGTCATCGCTCAGACTACGCTCCCGGTCCTTCAGCTGAATCTTCAATGCCCCTAGCACGTCGGCAAGCTCTTGATCGGACAGCGCAGGGTCCAGCAGCAGGTGGACGTTCAGTCTTTCGCTTTTCAGCGAACTCTCTACGCGCAACTCGATGCCGGGAAAAATCTGCTTCGCACCCAGAGCATCGGGATTTGCCTGCAAATACTTTCGGATGGCCAGGTAGCCGTCGAAAGTCCAGTAGTCCATCAAAACGTAGACGTCGGGGTCTGCGTCGTTCATCGCCTGGACAGTCTGCTTGATGATGGACTCTCGCTCGGCATCGTCTTTAGCGCTACGAAGCCTCGGGCCACCCCATTGGTAGGACGCTGGTGTATGGGCATGAAAATCCCAGAGGCGCCACAAGGAGCCACGATTGGTTCTGTTCATTCTCTTCTCCCTAATTACGTAGACATCGACCCTACTCAGGACAAATGAGCAATGAGGATGCACTACACCAAACTAGCTGGCGTCCAAATTTCTGCTGATCTTGCAGGCTGGCCGGACAGCGAAGCGCTTGCAGCATGAGGGTGCCGTATTGATTGGTCGACCGTACTGCCTATTCTCGCCGGCCGTCGATCAATATGACCAAATTGAGTGCGCGTTTGGCGTATCAAACACGAGCCTTCGCGATAGCGATGGCTTTTGAGATTTCAATGTGATGACGATCACAGGAAGATATCTCTCCACCGTCTGTCACAACGCCCTCACATCACACGTCTTGAGAGCAAGAGGCCGATATCGCCCTCCGCCCAACATTCAATGTGAAGGAACTGCTGTATGAATCGTGCTGTCTGGTTTAACGTATCGCCCGAGGGTGCCAAGGCTATCGGGACGCTGCACCACTTTGTCACCCAGGACACAGGCCTGCCCAGCTTGCTGACGCACCTGGTCTTTCTGCGCGTGTCGCAGATCAATGGGTGCGCGCACTGCATCGACATCCACACGCGTGACCTGCTGGCCGAAGGCATGTCGGTGGAGAAGGTGGTGCTGGTTCCTGTGTGGCATGAGGCGGCGTATCTGTTCTCCGAGCAGGAGCGCGCCGCGCTGGCCTGGGCCGAGGAGGTGACCCGTGTGAGCGAGACGCACGCCTCTGATGAGGCCTATGCGGCCGCGCTGGCCGTGTTTGGCGAGAAGGACCTGGTGGACCTGACGCTCACGATTGCCACCATGAACGCCATCAACCGCATGGGCGTCAGCTTTCGCATGAAGCCTCGCGCCAAGGCGTAAAAGGTAAAGAAAAAGGGAAGCCCGGCTTGCGCCGGACTTCCCGCTTTTCAAGCGCTGATCACTTGCAGCTGAAACTGCTTGCGCTCTCCACATCCCCCGTGCCGTTGTAGCGTGCCACCTTGGGGTACACGCACAGCGGACGGGTGCGGTTGGCAGACCAGCTGGCGGGCAGCTCGGCGTTGACCACATTGGCGCCCGCGCCGCGCACTTTCGCCGTCACGCTGTCGGGTGCCTTGCCTTGTTCCACCCAGGCGACCAGCGGGGCCAGCATGTCGAACTGGTCGGTGGCGGGGCCGCCGGAGCAGTGGTTCATGCCGGGCACCAGGAACAGGCGGGCAAAGGCGTCGGCCTTGCCGCTGTGGTTGGCCTGCAGGCGGTCCATCCAGTTGGCGGTGTCCATGGGCGAGAACACGCCGTCGGCCACGCCGTGGAAGACTATCATCTTGGCGCCCCGGTTCTTCAGGGCGCTCAGGTCGGCTTCGTTGGGCGGGGTCATGTACGACCAGGGCGACTCGGTGTACGTGGTGTTGGTGGCGAACATCTTGGGGTAGTCGGTCTCCATGCTGAAGTTCAGCGCGTACTGCATGCCGGGGATGGCGGTGAACGCGGCCACGCTGGATGGGGGCGAGGTGAAGATGAAGGCCACCGCACCGGCGTCGCGCGTGGCGGGCGCGCCAAAGTGCCACGATGCAAAGTTGGCGCCCGCAATGCCGGGGTCGAACCAGGTGCCGGTGTACAGCGCTTCGCCCTTGCTGTTCTTGGGGCCCGCAAAGATGCTGGCCAGCACGCCCTTTTGCTCGCTGGTGATGCAGCTGCCGTCGCGCGCGCCGGTGCAGGTGGGCACGTCGGTCTGCAGGTTGAAGGCGGCCTGGCAGGCGGCCACGTCGTTGACCTGGCCGTCGGCCACGCCGTCCAGCGCGTCGCACTTGGCGACGATCTTGCTGCTGATGAGCTTGAACTCGGCCGGGCTCACGGCGGTGGTCAGGTCGGGCAGGCCGCTGGCGTCCTTGGTGGAGACCTTGGCGTATTGCTGGGCCTTCCACAGTTGCGTGGTGGCGGCCTTGGGCAGGTGAAAGCCGGGGTTGCCCGCCAGGATGCCGTCGTATTGGTCGGCATAGCGCGATGCGCCCACCATGGCGTGGCGGCCGCCGTTGGAGCAGCCGGCCAGGTACGAGCGGTCGGGCGCCTTGCCGTAGGCGCTCTTGATGAGGTTCTTGGCCATGGGGGTGAGGGTGCCCACGGCCTGGTAGCCGTAGTCCAGCCGGGCCTGCGGGTCCACGCCAAAGAAGGGCGTGGGTGCGCTGTGGCCTGCGTCAGAGCTGAGCACCGCAAAGCCCTGCACCAGGGCGGGCGCCACGGGGGCGCCGCCGCTCACCGAGCCCAGCGCGGTGACCACGCTGCCGTCCAGGCCGCCGTTGGCCTGGTGCAGAAAGCGGCCGTTCCACTCCACGGGCAGGCGCATTTCAAACCCGATGGCGTAGCTGGCGCCGTCCACGGGGCCGGTGCGCTCTTTCATCTTGCCTTTGACGAGGCAGTGCGCGGGCGCCTGGGTGGTCACGCCCTGCACGGTGATTGGGCCTGCGGGCACCTGTTCGGCCGAGGTGATGCGCGTGTCGGGCAACGCCAGGCTGCTGGCCAGCGTGGCGCACGACTGCAGGGTGGCCGGTGTGGCGGCGGAGAGCTGGGGCAGGGCGGCGTCGGACGAGCCGCCACAGCCCATGAGCAAGGCAGCAGCCGCGGCCGAGAGCGCCAGGGGGTGGTGGGCACGCATCCGGTTTCTTCTCATCTTCAAGCGCATGGTGTTGTCTCCAGTGGTTTTTTTGAGGCGCAGGGAACCCCGCAACGTGGCCTCAACACGCTGTGGGAGGGAGATCGATGGAAAGTGTTTTGCTACTGAATCAGGAGCTTTTGGCGCATATGGTTCATGCGCTTGCAGCCTCCTGGGGCCTGAACTCAAACGCGTGGGCAATTCGCTGGCGCAGGATGGTGGTGCGCAGGTCGAATTCGGGCAGCACCCACTGGGCGAAGGCCTGGGCGGGTGGGGTCCAGCGGTCTGTAGCGGCGGTTGACTGCTCGGTGCGGTGGGGGCGGGCGGCGCCGATCTGGGCCCAGGCCCATTCC
>NZ_QAIM01000528.1:2288-4051 GCF_003061035.1 Acidovorax sp. HMWF018 | reverse complement strand
AGGCCATGATTAAGACCAAGGCCGTACCCCATGTCACCATGGCACGCAAAGGCAGGCTGGATGGCCGCTTGAGGTGCGGTGCCGCACTGCTGGTGGCAGAACGCTCGGGGGCGGTGGCGGAGAGCGGTTTAGGGGCCGTCATGGGCAAAATGTTTCCAAACGCAACGATAGCCATCATAGGCGCGCACTGCGCCCTGTTCACTAGCGGCTGCTGCGCCACTGCGGTCCTTGCAGTTTCGTACCCAGCCTGCGCCACCCCAGTATGACGCCTGTCACGCTCATCACCGCCCCACCCAGGCTCAGCGCGATGAGCATCACATCCCAGAGCGGTCTGCGCTCCAGCAGCGGCAGCCAGTCCCAGCTGTGCAGCATGGCAAACAGCCAGCGGCTCGTGCGGCGGTGGCTGTCGGTGCGGCCCAGTACGGCCCCTGTGTGCGGGTCGATGTGCACCCAGGTGGCGTGCGGGTCGTCGAACACCACGCGAAGCGCGGGCAAAGGCTTCTCGGCGCCGCCAGTCATGGTGTGGGCAGCGCGGTCGTAGTAGTGCAGATCGTAGGCGGTCAGGGTGTCGGTGCGCACCACCGCGTGGGGTAACAGGCGCGCGGCGGCTTCGGCCACAGCACCCGGGGCCCACACGTGCGCGGCGGCGGTGATGGCGTCCAGCACCGTCGGGGCGCCAGTGGGGCTGTGGGCCAGCACCAGCGTGTGGTCGGCATGGCGCACCCACCGCAGTTCACGGGTGTTGGGCGACGCCGCAGAGAGCAAGGCTTGCACCGCTGCTGCCTGCGCGGGCACTTGCAGGGGCCCGCCATTCATGGCCTGCTGGCGCAGTGGCATTGCGCCGCTGTCGAAAATCTTCCACGGGTTCATGGACATGAGGCCGCTGAAGATCCAGGTGAACGTGATGACCGCAAATACCAGCCCAAACACATGGTGCCAGCGCATCATGTAACCCCTGTACGGCGTGTGCGCGCCCGTCTTGTATCGGCCCCGGAAGCGCCAGCGCAGCACGCCCACCACCGTGCCCGTCACCGCGAGCACGATGCCTGCGATGGACAGCCAGTTCAAGATGTCCGTCCAGTAGTCATTGAAGACATTGCCCCGGAAGGGGTAGAGCCAGTGGATCCAGGCGCCTGCGTAGTTCCAGGCGCGTTCCTGCAGCGGTGCATCGCGCACCACCTCGCCGGTGGTGCCCGACACATAGACCACGGTGCCCGCGCTGTCGCCCAGGTGCAGGCGGTGCAGGGGGCGGTGCACATCGAGTGCGCGCGAGTGGGTGAAGGCGTCCTCGTCGATCATGCCCTGGTAGTCGATGGACCGGTTGGCTTGCAGCGCAAAGGCGCGGGCCGAGGCGATGGCGTGCGTGGCGTCCACACGCTGCAATCGCTCGCCGGTGATGGCGTCGATGACCGCAGGCGCCGGTGCCCTGCGCGGGCGTGGTGCGGTGTCGCCGGTGGGTGCTGCGGGCACCACCAGGTACACGGCACGCCCGCCGGTGGCCACCGCCAGCCGCAGGTCCTGCAGCGGGCCTACCAGGCCCGCGCGCTGCAGGGCATCGGCGGGTTCCAGCAGGCGCTCGGGGCCCAGCATGGTGCTGCGCAGGGGCGGCAGATGGGCAAGGCGCTCGGCCTGCGTGAGCTTGGGGTAGCCCACGTACATCATCACCACGCCCGAGACGAACCACATGGCGAAGAAGGCGCATAGCAACACGCCCAGCCAGCGGTGGACGAGGTACAGCCAGCGTTTGGCGTGTGGCATGTCCG
>NZ_QAIM01000528.1:0-2278 GCF_003061035.1 Acidovorax sp. HMWF018 | reverse complement strand
GAAGCGTGTATGACGGCCAGAACTTGGTGTTGGCCGCATTGCCATACACCTTGCCCACATGGCGCACACCCGCGCTGGCCGTGACGGTGGGCGTGAGCGCGTACGAGGCCCACAGGTTGGCCACCTGCTGCGGCACCAGTTGCGGCACATTGCCCGCGCGCGAGACGCCGCCCTGCACAAAGTTCTCGTACCGCGCGCGGGTCAGCGCCAGGTTGCCCTGCAACTGCCACTGCGGCGTGGGGCTGATGCCTGCCGACAGCTCAATGCCCTTAGACGACTGCTCGCCCACCAGCACCGTGAGGTTGGGGTTGGAGGGGTCTTGCGAAGCGATGTTCTTGCGGCGGATTTCAAAGGCCGCCACCGTGGCGCTGCCCTTGCCGTCCCAGAAGTCGAACTTGCTGCCCACCTCGACCTGGCGGCCCGTGGTCAGTTCGCTGTTGTTGCGCACATCGGCAAACGAGGCCGAGGCCAGCGAGCCCGATGGCGGGTCGGCCGCGTTGGAGGCCTGCGCATACAGGTTGGCGCTGGGCGCAATCTCCCACACCACGCCCAGGCGGCCCGTGGTGGGGCTGTAGCTGCGGCTGAAGGTGGCGGGCGCGGTGGCTGTGACGGCGCGGCGGTTCACCAGGTCCAGCTCGATGCGCTCGTGCCGCAGTGCGGTGATGAGGTTTACGCCGGAGGCCACCAGGGTGCGGTTTTCCAGGTACAGCGCGGTGTTGGTGATCTTGTTGTCCTTGTCCGGGTTCAGGACGGGTGACATGCCGGGAATGTCGAAGAAGTTTTCGGTGGAAAAGTGGTAGGGGTTGACCGTGCTCACCGTGACCGAGGGGCCGAACGGGAAGCGCGTCTGCTTGTTCACGCTCACGTCCAGGCCAAAGGCCCAGTCGCTCTTTCGGCCTGCAAGCTGGCCCTGGTAGGTGCCCTCCAGCCGGTCACCCACGAGTGTCTGGTCATGGCGCTGCAGATAGGGGGAGGTGCGGGTGACGGCAGTGTTGGAAGCGTTGAAGGTGTAGATCTCCACGTTGCGATAGTCGCGCAGCGCGTCGTACACGTAGAACGTGTTCTTGAGCTGCAATACATCCGACGCGCGCCACTGCGCCACCGAGCGCAGCCACTGCACGCGGTGCTCGTACATGCCGTCGGCACTGTTGTAGTTCTTGAAGCGCGTGGCCGGGTCGATGGCCAGCGCGCCCACGGCGGGGTTCAGTACCGGCGTGCCCCAGTAGGGGCGGTCCACATGGTCCTTCTGGTATTCGTAGGTCAGCGTGTGGCTGAAGCCGCCGCCCAGGTCCGACAGCAGCGAGGTGGCCAGCTGGGTGGACTGGGTCTTGGTGCCCTCGGTCCAACTGCCTGCGTTGCGGTGATTGAGGTCGATGCGTGCGTAGTGGGCAGGGCCTGCAGTGCCGTTGCCGCCGGCGATGCGGCGGTTCAGGCCCACGGACACTTCCTTCATGTCGTAGGAGCCCAGGCGCAGTTGGCCTTCGGCAAAGTCGCTGCGCTCGGCCGTCTTGGTGATGTAGTTGATAGAGCCACCCACGCCGCCCGAGCCATACAGAAAACTCGACGCGCCGCCGATGGCCTCCACGCGGTCGTAGATCCAGGCATCGACCGCGCGCGTTGCGCTGCCATATTGCGGATTGATGCCGTTGTAGAGCTGTGCCACGGAGTTGCTGGTGAAGCCCCGGTAGTGCGCAGACATCGAACCCGGTGCGTTGTGTGCCACCACGCCCGGCACGGCGCGCAGGATCTCCTGCGTGTCCTGCGCGCCGCGTGCGTCGATGGTGGCGCGGTCCACCACAGTGACGGAGGCCGGGTTCTCGCGCGCTGTCAGGCCCAGGCGGCTGCCGGTGTCCACGGGCGTGTCGAGACCGAGCTTGCCATTCGGGGATGCGGCGGCATCCACCACATCCACGGCCTGCATTGTGGGTGGGGTGTTGGTCTGTGCATTGGCTGCCACCGAGGCCAGAGCGCAGGTGGCGAGCACGCCCAGGCACAAAGGGGAAAGGGGCAGGCGCGGCAAGGCTGCAGCGCTGCGCGAAGCAAAGGAAATACGGGACATGAAAACGCTCTTGTCTTGAGGCGACAGCGCAACCGGGCCCGCGTGGGGTGCACGCAAGGCTGCGCCATCTGGAAACCAGCGGGAACAAGGCAGCATCCGACCACCAGGTACCGGGCACTGCCAACAAGCTTCAGATCAAGAGCGCGACGGGGGCCCGCGTGCGGGCAGGGGGGCTGCAGTGGCGGCCGCAATGCGGGCGGCCTCGACGGGCTGCAGCGC
>NZ_QAIM01000527.1:14453-17226 GCF_003061035.1 Acidovorax sp. HMWF018 | reverse complement strand
CCAGGCACCAGCGCAGTTGATCAGCACGGGCGCACGCACCGCCACGGTGGTGCCGGAGCGCACGGTAAAAAGCTGCCCGTCGTGCTCCACCGAGGTCATCGGTGTGCGTTCCAGAATCTGCGCGCCCGCGCGCCTGGCCGCCAGCGCAAAGGCGGGCGACACCAGGCGCGGGTTGGCCTGGCCGTCGTCGGGGCACAGCGAGCCACCCACGGCACGCCCGCCCAGCCAAGGGCAGCGCTCGCGCAGCGTGGTGCCCGAGATGAGCTGGATGCCCAGGTCGAAGTCACGGCTCAAGTGGGCATAGGCTTCCAGCGCAGCCATGTCCGCCTCGCTGCGTCCGATCTTGAAGTGCCCGCTGCGCTGGTATTCGCCATCGGTGTCAATCAGCGCGGGCAGGTTGGCCCACACCTGGTGGGCGCGCTGCGCCAGGGGCAATTGGCTCACAGGCCGGCCCTGGCGGCGCACGCCGCCGTAGTTCACGCCGCTGGAGCGCGAGCCGCACAGGTCTCGCTCCAGCAGCACCACCGCCACACCTTTGCGGCGCAGTGCCAGTGCGGCCGATGCACCCATGATGCCGCCGCCCACAATGGCAACGTCGGTGTCAATGGTTCGGGTTGTGGTCATTCGGCAGCCTCCGCCTGGGCTTGCAGGTGGATGGGAATGGGCTTGATCGGCGCTTGTCCGCGCAGTCGTCCTACCTGATCAATCGGCTTGCCCGTGGCCTGGGCCAGGATTTCTGCCGCCGCCACACCGCACATGCGGCCCTGGCAGCGGCCCATGCCCACGCGGGTCAGGGCCTTCAGGCGGTTCATTTCGTCGGCCCCAGCATCGTGGGCGCAGGCGCGCAGCTCGCCTGCCGTGATGCTCTCGCAGCGGCAGACCACCAGCGCATCGGGGGCGTGCGTTGCCCAATCTGTGGGGAAGGGGAAGGCGCGCTCCAGCCCTTGGCGGAATGGCATCAAGCCCGTGAGCTTGCGTTCCAGCTCCGCCGCGCGTGCAGTGTCCACCTTCACGCCATGGTCGGCCAGCAGCGCCAGCGCAGCGCGCTCACCCGCCCATTCGGCCGCATCGGCGCCCATGATGCCCGCGCCATCGCCCGCCAGGTACACGCCGGCCACACTGGTGCGGCCTGCCCCGTCGCGCTCGGGCAGGTGGGCGCGGTGTGTCGGTGCCCAGGCAAAGCGGCAGCCCAGCAGGTCTGCCAGTTGGGTTTCGGACCGCAGGGCGTAGCCAAAGCCCACGGCATCGCAGGGCACGGTGTGCTCGGCCTGGCCGTCACTCCACACCACGGCGTTGATCCGTATTTCGCCCTCCATGCGGACAGGCCGCACGCCGGTGTGCACCGCCACGCCATGCGCGCGCAGCAAGCCTACGTAGTACATCCCTTTGGCCAGCACGGCGGGCTGCGTCAGCATGCCGGGCAGGGCGGCCAGTTGGTCGGCAAAGCGGGCGGTGTCTAGCACTGCAGCCACCTTCACGCCCGCCTTGGCGCCTGCCTTGGCATATTGGTACGCCACCAGATACAGCAGCGGCCCGGTGCCCATCAGCACCACGTTGCGGCCAATGGTGCAGCCCTGGAACTTGAGCGCCACCTGCGCTCCCCCCAGCGTGAACACGCCAGGCAGCGTCCAGCCTGGCACGGGCAGCACGCGGTCGGTGGCGCCGCTGGCCACGATGAGCTGGCCGTAGGGCACTGTGCGCGTGGTCTGTGTGGGACTGTGCAGCACATCGAGCTGGCCTCCCTGGGCGTTCCACACCAGGCTGTCAGGTTGGTAGTCGATGTGGGCGGCCAGGCCATCCAGCGTGGTGTGCAATGCCGTGGCGCGTGAGGCTTCGGTGCCGTACAGCGTTTGCGGGCTGCGGGCAAAGTGGGCAGGCGGGCGGCGGTAGATCTGCCCGCCACCGCGTGCCGCCTCGTCGATCACCATGGGCCGCACGCCATGCGCCACCAGGGTTTGCGCCGCACGGATGCCCGCAGGGCCTGCGCCCACGATCACGGGTTGCAAGGTGGGGGCGGTCATGCGGCCCCTCCGGTAGTCAGCTGCATGCCCGCCTGGATGAAGGTGGCGCAAGACCGTAGGCGTTCGCCGGTAGCCGTCATCACCCAGCAGTCCTGGCACGCGCCCATTAGGCAAAAGCCTGCGCGCGGCTCGTGGCTGAACTCGTTGCGGCGCAGTTGGGCGCGGTGGGTGAGGATGGCGGTCAGCACCGTGTCGCCTTCGAGCGCAGCGGCGGGTTCGCCATCGAGCACGAAGGGCACGGGTGTGCGGTCTTTTTCGGCCACGCGGTGGAGCAGAGGTTGGCTGGAACTCATGGTTGCGGTGCTCATTTATTTCCGGCCGACCAGAACGCGATCGAGTCCATACACCCGGTCGAGAATCACCATCGCGCAGGCCGTCAGGGCCACCATCAGTGCCGATACCGCAGCCATCAGCGGGTCAATCGACTCGGTGGCGTACATGTACATGCGCACCGGCAGCGTCACCGTGCTGGGCGAGGTGACAAAGATCGACATCGTCACTTCGTCAAAGCTGTTGATGAAGGCCAGCAACCAGCCGCCCGTCACGCCGGGCAAAATCATCGGCAGCGTGATGCGTGTGAACACCGTGGCCTGGCTGGCACCCAGCGACAGCGCGGCATGCTCGGCACTGCGGTCAAACCCCACCAGCGCGGCCACCACCAGCCGCAGCGTGTAGGGCGTAACGATGAGCGCATGCGCAAACACCAGCCAGCCAAAGCTGCCCGTGCCCCCCAGCAGCGCAAACAGGCGCAG
>NZ_QAIM01000527.1:12153-14443 GCF_003061035.1 Acidovorax sp. HMWF018 | reverse complement strand
CACCCAGCACCAGGTGCGGAATGATCAGCGGCGACAGGAACAGGCCGTTGAGAAAGCCGCGCCCCGCAAACTCGTAGCGTGTGATGGCAATGCCCGCCGGCACGGCCAGCACCGTGGCCAGCGTGGCCGATGCCAGCGCCAGCCACAGGCTGTTCCAGAACGACTGCACAAAGTCCGAATGCGCGAACACTGCCTTGAACCAGCGCAGCGAGAACTCAGTGGTGGGCAGCGTCAGCGTGTTGTGCGGCGTGAACGCCACGATGCACACCACCAGCAGCGGGGCGAGCATGAAGGTGATGACCAGCGCGTTGAACGCGAGGGCCAAAGGTCCGTTCTTCTGCATAACTTCAGCCCAACGCTTTCTTGTACCGGCCCTCAACCAGCCGGTTGTAGCTCAGCATCACCACCAGGTTGGCCACCAGCAGCGTCAGCGCAATCGCTGCGCCCAGGGGCCAGTTCAGCTCGTGCAGGTATTCGTCGTACACCACCGTGGCCACCATCTTCAGGCGCCGCCCGCCCAGCAGGCCGGGGATGGCGAACGAACTGGCCGCCAGCCCAAACACGATCAGGCTTCCCGACAGGATGCCGGGCAGCACCTGCGGCAACACAATGCGCCGCAGCGTGGTGAAGGGTGTGGCCTGCAGCGACAGGGCGGCGTTCTCCACGCCCGGGTCCAGCTTCTGCAGCGAGGTCCACACCGGGATCACCATGAACGGCAGCATCACATGCACCAGCGCAATCACCACGGCGATCTCGGTGTAAAGCATCTTCACGGGGCCAAATCCAAGTAGCCCGAACAGCCCATTCACCAGCCCCTCAGGCCCCAGCAGCATGCTCCAGCCAAAGGCCCGTACCACCACGGATACCAGCAGCGGTGCCAGCACCACCAGCAGCAAGATGGAGCGCCACGGGTTGCCCATGCGGCTCAGGATGTAGGCCTCGGGTGCGCCAATGGCCACGCAGATCAGCGTGACCAGCCCCGCAATCCAGAACGTGCGCCAGAAGATCGTGTGGTAATACGAATCGGTGAACACATGGGCGTAGTGCTCCAGCGTGAACTCGCCTGCCTTCACCCCTGTGGCCGGGTCGAACGCGTTGAACGACAGCACGGCCGTGAGTGCCAGCGGCACCAGCAGCAGTACCGTGAACAGCAGCAGCGCCGGGCCGGACAACCACCAGGGCACGGCCTTTTTGTGCAGCAAGGTCGTGGCCAGGCTCATGGCGCCACCTCGGCGGCGTCTTCGGCCTCCAGCTCGGCCATGGCGGTTTCATCGGCGGGCAGCAGGCGCATGCAGTGGTCGGGCCAGTCCACGCCCGTGCGCTCGCCCTCGGCCAGCGCAGCGCGGCCGTCGTTGGGCACCAGCACCATCAGGTCGCCCACGGGGGTGCCCACACGGTACAGCCACTGGCTGCCCAGGAAGAACCGCTCGCACACCTGACCATCCATCCGGCCCTGCACGGCGGGCACCAGTTGCACTTTTTCAGGCCGCACGCTCAGCAGCACGGCGGCGCCGGGGCGGTAGCGGGCACCGTCCACCTCCATCGTGAGGGCGCCCACCTTCACCTGCGTGTGCGTGCCATTGGCATGCGTTACCTGGCCGGGCAGCAGGTTGGCCTTGCCCACAAAGGTGGAGATGAAGCGCGTGCGCGGGTGCTCGTACACGCGGTGCGGGTGGTCGATCTGCGTGGCGCGGCCGGCCTCCATCACCACCACGCGGTCGCTGATGGACATGGCCTCGCTCTGGTCGTGCGTGACCATGATGGTGGTGGTGCCCACCTTGCGCTGAATCTGCCGCAGCTCAAACTGCATCTCCTCACGCAGCTTGGCGTCGAGGTTGGACAGGGGCTCGTCCAGCAACAGCACGGGCGGCTCGATCACCAGCGCACGTGCCAGTGCCACCCGCTGACGCTGGCCGCCCGACAGCTCGCGTGGGTAGCGCGTGGCATGCTTTTCCAGGTGCACCAGCGCCAGCGCCTGGGCCACGCGCTCGGCGCGTTCGGCCTTGGGCACCTTGCGCATCTCCAGCCCAAAGCTCACGTTGGCCGCCACAGTCATGTGCGGGAACAGCGCATAGCTCTGGAACACGATGCCCAGCCCGCGCGTGTTGGCCTTGGCGTGGGTGATGTCCTTGCCTTCGAGCTCGATGCGCCCGCTGGTCACCGGCTCGAACCCCGCCACCATCTGCAGCGTGGTCGTCTTGCCGCAGCCCGACGGGCCCAGCAACGACACAAATTCGCCCTTTTGCACCGTGAGGTTCATGGACTGCACCGCGCAGGTGCTGCCATAGAA
>NZ_QAIM01000527.1:6545-12143 GCF_003061035.1 Acidovorax sp. HMWF018 | reverse complement strand
GAGAAACGACATGGCGAAAGCCTTTCCGGTGGTGGCATCGCACGGTTTGCCTGGGGGGCTGTGCGTGTCACCTGCTGTGGAGTTGCATGGATGGGCTGCGGGCCTTCGGTGTGCTTGCACCGGGGTGGTGCAAGTGCCGCACAAACGCTGGAACAGCCGCTCGATTCAATTGAATCTATTGCAATAAACAAACCAGAATGCTTCGGGTATTCCATTAATCAGAATTTTTATTGAATTTATTCCGTTCAATGAAATATGATGCCTTCAGTTTGATCAACGAATTCCACAGGAGCGAGGTATGGAAGCCGCATCCACCGCCACCGGCGGCGTACCCCGGGTGTTTGCCGTCATCCGGGCCCTGTCGGCCGTGCAGGCCGAGGGCGGGCGAGTCACCCAATTGGCGCGTGCCGTGGGCCTCACGCAAGGCACCACGCACCGTTTGCTGCAATCGCTGGTGGCAGAGGGCATGGTCGAGCAGGACGAGCGCAGCAAGCTCTACCGCCTGAGCATGGATTTCTTCGCCCTGGCTGCCAAAGCGGGCAACCCCGGCGACCTGCGCAGCCTGTGCCGCCCCGCGCTGCTGCGCCTGTGCGCCAGCCTGGGTGACAGCATCTTTCTCTTGGTGCGCAGCGGGTTCGATGCCGTGTGCCTGGACCGCAGCGAGGGGCCGTTCCCCATTCGCTCCTTCACCGGCGACATCGGCGGCCGCGTGGCCCTGGGCGTGGGGCAGGGCGCCCTGGCCATCCTGGCCTTCTTGCCTGAGGTCGAGCGCGAAGAGGTCATCCGCTTCAACCTCTCCCGCGTGCGCGAGTACGGCGTGTTTGACGAGGTCTATCTGCGCACCGAAATCGAGCGTGTGCGCCAGCTGGGTTATGCGGGGCGCAATACCGGGTTGTTGGAAGGCATGGCCGGTGTGGCCGTACCCATACTGGACCGCGAAGGTCGCGCCGTCGCTGCATTGAGCGTGGGCACTATCTCCGCGCGCTTGAACGACGACCGTCTGCCGACCGTCGTGGAGTTGCTCAAACGCGAGGCGGCCGCGATCGGGCCGAAGATCAATCCGTTTGATGCAACGCTGAGAAGGCCGGCACAGAGTTTGTCATCCGTGCGAGCCGAGGCGCAGGCCATTGCACCTGCGGAACCTGGGGCGTGATCTGGTGAGCGAGGTTCCGAGTTCCCGAAAGCAACGGCTTGCGGGTCAACTTGCGCTCAGAAACACCGACAGCGCTTGCGCCGCCTGTGCGTGTGCATCGCTGTCAATCACTTGGTTGTGGGCCGTCACCACCCGTGTGAACGGCCAGCGCAACACATGCGCGGCACTGCGGGCCGCCGCAGTGCGGTCGCGCACCAATGCACGCACTGTGAGCGGCACAGCCATTTGGCGCCGTACCCCTGTCAACGTGGCATAGGCCTGTGTGAGCCAGGGCAGATCGCCCGCCATCCACTGCAGGAGGTCCGTCACGATGAGTGTGGCAGACGGCCGGTGAAACCACACCGACTCATTGCCCGCCGGGATGCCCTCAAACGCAAAGTGCTCCAGCTCAGGCAGCCACTCGGGGAGGTCGCATGCAGGCAGCGCATGCAGCGTAGCGGCCAAATCTGGCCGTTTTTGCGCAAGCCCTTGAGGGCCGTAGACCACCGCGCCCGGGAAGGCTGAGGCACAGGGCGCGAGAAAAAGGTGGTGCATCTTGTTCGGCGCCACGACAAAGGCCACGCTGCCGAGGCTTTGCAACTGGCGCAACAACGCGCTGCCGGGCGGCATCGGGATGGGAGAGTGGATGAAAAGCTTGCGCCCTGGCAGACGCACGACCGTCATGCGCGTGGTGATAGGAAGGCCGTTGGCCTTGAACGCGTGGGTGGCGTGCCAGAGGTGGGTGTCGAGGGGTTCAAGTTGCATGGCGCGGAATGGTGCCCGGGCCAGGGGGTGAGGTCTTGAACGAATTCGACATGGAGCGAGGTTCTGCTTTGGGCCACGTCCGACATTCGGCATTCTTCATGTGAACTGGTCATAAAACACGTCAATCTGGCTGGTAGCGACCAAAGCTTGGAGCGGAAAGATCAGCCAGGGAGTTGCGACCTCCATGTCATTGAGGCGAACTAACAATTGATCTCGCACATCCGGTTTCACCTCCTGCCGCCAGTTCAGCACTTGGCCCCAGGTCGAACTCCCGTTCAAGTGCAAGGGAAACCGTGCGGACTGAACTGAAGCGCTATAGGCCGTTGGAAAGAGTCGCTTGTATGCCTGCAGGTTGTAGAGCCAAGAAACGCCGCGCACGGTTGTAGCGCGTGGCTCCGTGCGCTGAACATGCGATATCAGTTCTTGTAAATCGGCCCTCCTTGCGCTGGAATTCTCAATAGCAAGCGGACTGGAATTGATTCCATCTGGCGCAACAAAGTGGATGCGCAAGGTACCGTATGCATCGGGCGGATCGAAAGAAAAACAGCCGAACGACCGTTTGACTTCGATGTAGGAAAGAGATTGTTGGAAATAGGCACACAAAGCGACTTGCTCGGCACGGTCATCAACCGCGCTTTTTACCTTGTTCAGAAAGAGTTTCCACCTACTTGCGCCAGTGTCCCCCCACAGATTCAGCCTGCGTCGCAAGTTGGTACAACGGTCAATGGCGACGTCGAGAGGCACTGCCGCTTTCGCTGCATAGTGCGTGGCAAATTTCAATTGCAGGGAGAAATAGTCTTCAAGCATGAATATGACGTTAGCACCGTCTTACCAACTTTCGCTTCTGGCCGATAGCAACCGAGCGAGCTCACGGTCCGGGCATGGATCAGCAGGTGTTTTGTGCCAATTTTGATGAGCTGTGGCCGCTTTGCAATATGGCGCTACAGGCCATTTTGATTGCCGCCCCATCCTCTTGGCGATATGCCCCGGTCTCTCGGTATGAGCGATCGGTCCTCACCCTTGCCGCTGCCCCGCACACTCCCCCACCACCCAATCCCTGAACGCCTTCACCAACGGTGTTTGCGCCCGTGTCTCCGGGTACACCAAGTAGTACGCATCGGTGCTCGTCAGCACCTGGTCTGACAGCTCCACCAAACTCCCCGCAGCCAACTCTTGCTCAATCAAAAAGCGCGGCAGCAGCGCCGCGCCCAGGTGCGAGACAGCAGCCTGCGCAATCATGGCGAAGTGTTCAGACTGCGGGCCGCGCAGGGCCAGGGCCGTGGGCACGCCCACCAGCTCAAACCATTCGGCCCATTGGGTGGGGCGGGTGCTTTGCTGCAGCAGCACCACGCGCGTGAGGTCTTGCGGTGTGTGAATGTTGTTGCGGTCGCGGTAGGTGGGGCTGCACACGGGCACGGTTTCTTCGTGCATCAGGTATTCGCATACGGCACCTGCCCAGTGCGGGGTGCCGAAGTGGATGGCGGCGTCAAACGGCGTGCCTGCAAAGTCAAACGGCTCGGTGCGGGCCGAGAAGTTGACCATGGCCTCGGGGTGCAGTGCCATGAAGCGTCCTAAGCGCGGGATGAGCCAGCGCGTGCCCAGCGTGGGCAGCACGGCCAGGTTGAGCAGGCCGTCGGTGCTGGAGAACGCCATGGCTTTTTGTGTGCTGGCCGACAGTTGCTGCAGCACGTTTTGCACGTCGGCCGCGTAGACCCGGCCCGCGTCGGTCAGCACCACCCGCTGGCGCACACGGTGGAAGAGGGCGGTGCCGATCTGCTCCTCCAACTGGCGGATCTGGCGCGACACGGCACTTTGGGTGAGGTGCAGCTCTTCGGCCGCGCGCGACACGCTCTGGTGGCGCGCCGCCGCCTCAAAGGCCAGCAGGTCGGCGGTGGAGGGCAGGAAGGCGCGGCGCAGCAGGGTCATGGTGGCAAATGGGGTCAATCATGCGCAGGGGGAATGAGCAGCTCTGTCAGGTTGTGCGTGGTTTTGGGCTGTGGCGCTAGTACATCAAGCGTTGGTAGCTCTGCAATTTTCAGGCACTTCATGCTGATTTGTGATCAAGTAGTTCCATTTTTTTGCTATCCAGCACGGCGCGATTGGCGGATATTGGCGCATTGATCGTGCGTTTTCTCCCACGCTGCTTCCTTCTATTCGCCTCCACTCACCCTTGCGAGCCGCCATGTCCGCTACCCCTGTCGCCACCTCCCTCGTGTCCGAAGTCGATCAACTGCTGCAACGCCTGGGCGTGCCCCGCACGGCCTACACCGGCGGCACGCTGGCGGCGCGTTCGCCCATCACGGGCGAGGTACTGGCCCACGTGCCACAGCAAAGCCCGGCCGATGCCACCGCTGCCATCGGCCGCGCGCATGCGGCCTTTTTGGCATGGCGCAATGTGCCCGCACCGCGCCGGGGCGAGCTGGTGCGCCTGCTGGGTGAAGAGCTGCGCGCCGCCAAGGCGGACCTCGGCCTGCTGGTGACCATCGAGGCGGGCAAGATCCCGTCCGAAGGACTGGGCGAGGTGCAGGAGATGATCGACATCTGCGACTTTGCCGTGGGCCTGTCGCGCCAGCTGTACGGCCTGACGATTGCCACCGAGCGCCCCGGCCACCGCATGATGGAAACCTGGCACCCGCTGGGCGTGTGCGGCGTGATATCGGCCTTCAACTTCCCGGTGGCCGTGTGGTCGTGGAACGCCGCACTGGCACTGGTATGTGGTGATTCAGTGGTGTGGAAGCCTTCGGAAAAGACCCCGCTCACCGCCCTGGCCACGCACGCGATTGCGCAGCGTGCCATTGCACGTTTTGGCAGCGACGCACCCGAGGGCCTGCTGGAGCTGATCGTGGGCCAGCGCGACCTTGGCGAGGTGCTGGTGGATGACGGCCGCGTGCCCGTGCTCTCGGCCACCGGCTCCACCGCCATGGGCCGCGCCGTGGGCCCGCGCTTGGCAGCGCGGTTTGCGCGCGGCATTCTGGAGCTGGGCGGCAACAACGCAGCCATCGTGGCGCCCACGGCCGATTTGAACCTGGCCCTGCGCGGCATTGCGTTCGCCGCCATGGGCACGGCGGGCCAGCGCTGCACCACGCTGCGCCGCCTGTTTGTGCACGAGAGCATTTACGACCAATTGGTGCCCCAGCTCGCCAAGGTGTACGCCAACGTGCAGGTGGGCGACCCGCGCACGCCCGGCACGCTGGTGGGCCCGCTGATCGACCGCCCTGCGTTTGACGGCATGCAAAAGGCGCTGGAGCAAAGCCGTGCGCTGGGTGCCACGGTGCACGGCGGAGGTCGCGTGGAAGGCATCGGTGGTGGCGAAGCGTATTACGTGCGCCCCGCACTGGTGGAGCTGCAAAAACACGAAGGCCCCGCGCTGCACGAAACCTTTGCGCCCATCCTTTACGTAGTGCGCTACGGCACCATCGACGAAGCCATTGCCATGAACAACGCCGTGGGCGCGGGCCTGTCGTCGTCCATCTTCACGCTCAATGTGCGCGAGGCCGAGTTGTTCATGTCGGCCGCGGGCTCGGACTGCGGCATTGCCAACGTGAACATTGGCCCCAGCGGCGCCGAGATTGGCGGCGCGTTTGGCGGCGAGAAGGAAACGGGCGGTGGCCGCGAGGCGGGATCGGACAGCTGGAAGGCCTACATGCGCCGGGCGACGAACACGATCAACTATTCGACCGCACTGCCGCTGGCGCAGGGCG
>NZ_QAIM01000527.1:0-6535 GCF_003061035.1 Acidovorax sp. HMWF018 | reverse complement strand
CCCCATCGTCATCATCGGCGGTGGTGTCATTGGCAGTGCGATTGCGTATTTCCTCACGCTGCAGCAGCCGGGCTGCGAAGTAGTGGTGGTCGAGCGCGACCCGACCTATGCGCGCGCTTCGTCGGCGCTGTCGGCCAGCTCCATCCGTCAGCAGTTTTCGACCGACATCAACATCCAGATATCGGCCTACGGCATTGGCTTTCTGCGCAACGTGGGCACGCTGTTGGCGTGCAACGGCGATGTGCCGGACATCGGTCTGCACGAAGGCGGCTACCTGTATCTGGCCACCCAGGCGGGCGAGGCCACGCTGCGCGAGAACCATGCGTTGCAAAAGCAGTACGGTGCGGACGTGGCGCTGCTCAGCCCGCAGCAACTGGCCGGACGCTTCCCGTGGCTGGCGCTGCAGGATGTGGCGCTGGGCTCGCTGGGCCTGTCGGGCGAGGGCTGGTTTGATGGTTACCTGCTGCTCACGGCCCTGCGCAAGAAGGCGCAGAGCCAGGGCGTGCGCTATGTGGCCGATGAGGCCGTAGGGCTGGATACGGCGGCCAGCGATGGCGTGTTGCATGTGGACGCGGTGCGCCTGCAAAGCGGCGCCGTGCTGCCTTGCCGCTACGCTGTGAACGCCGGTGGCCCCTGGGCGGCATCCATTGCGGGCTGGGCCGGAATTGATTTGCCCGTTGTGGGCAAGCGCCGCACGGTCTTCAACCTCGCCAGCCCAGCAGCGCTGCCGGGCTGCCCACTGCTCATCGACACCAGTGGCATCTGGCTGCGGCCCGAGGGCAAAGGCTTCATCTGCGGCTTTGCGCCCGATGCGGACAACGACGCCGACTTTGCCCCGCTGGAGCCCGAGTACGACGCGTTTGACAACCTCATCTGGCCCACGCTGGCCGAGCGCATTCCTGGCTTTGAAGCGCTGCGCATGCAGGGCGCCTGGGCGGGCTACTACGAGATGAACACCTTTGACCACAACGCCATCGTGGGCCTGCACCCGGCGTGCGACAACCTGGTGTTTGCCAACGGATTTTCGGGCCACGGCCTGCAACAATGCCCTGCGGTGGGGCGTGGCCTGGCGGAGTGGATGTTGACGGGCGGCTACCAGAGCCTGGACCTGTCGCCGCTGTCCATCGAGCGCATTGCACGCAACGCACCACTGCTCGAAAAGAACGTGATCTGAGCACCATCGGTACCGCCGGTTTTTCCTCTCCCCTTTCTCAACCCGCCAACCACAAAACATACGGAGACAACGACATGGCAATTTCCCGCAAGACCTTCACTGCGATCGCTGCAGGCTTGGCCCTGGCCTGCATGGCCACGGCCCCCGCGCTGGCGCAGACGGTCACCCAGCCCACGCTGGAGAAGATCAAGGCATCGGGTAAGGCCGTGCTGGGCGTGCGCGAGACCTCGCCACCCATGGCCTATGCGCTGGGCGCCAATGAAAAATACGTGGGCTACCACGTCGAACTGTGCGAGCGCGTGCTGAAAGAAATCGCACCCGACGCCAAGCTCGAATACATGGCGGTGACGGCGCAGAACACGCTGCCCCTGGTGCAGAACGGCACGCTGGACATCGGCTGCGGCCCCACCACCAACAACACCGCGCGCCAGCAGCAGGTGGCGTTTGCGGTGACCACCTATGTGAGCGAAGTGCGCATGGCAGTGCGCAAGGATTCGGACCTGAAGTCCATCAGCCAGCTCGCAGGCCGCACCATTGCGGCATCCACTGGCACCACCGCCGTGCAATTGCTGCGCAAGCAAGAGCGCGCGCTGGGTGGCGCGCCCATCAAGACCGTGCTGGGCAAGGACCACCATGAGAGCTTCTTGCTGCTTGAAACGGGCCGCGCCGACGCTTTTGTGCTCGATGACAACCTGCTGGCCGGGATGATTGCCAACTCCAAGGACCCCTCGGCCTACCGCATCGTGGGCGAGCCGCTGGGTGCCGAGCCCATTGCACTGCTGTTCCGCAAGGACGACCCCACCTTCAAGGCTGCGGTGGATGGTGTGTTAACCAAGCTGATGCAAAGCGGCGAGATGGAAAAGATCTACACCAAGTGGTTTGTAAACCCCATCCCGCCCAAGAACATGAGCCTGAACCTGCCGCTGGGTACCACGCTGCGCCAGCTGTTCGCCACCCCCAACGACAAGCCCCTGGAGACTTACCAGCAATGAACGCTGCCATCGCCGCCACGGCCTTCCGCGCGGCCGACCGCCTGGGCGCCATCGGCGTCTCGGAAATCGTGCGCCTGACGCAAGAGGCCAACCAGCTCAAGCGCCAGGGCCAGCCCGTGATCGTGCTGGGCCTGGGCGAGCCCGACTTCGACACGCCCGCGCACATCCTGGAGGCCGCGCAGCAGGCCATGGCGCGGGGGGAGACGCACTACACGGTGCTGGACGGCACGGCCGAACTCAAGGCCGCCATCCAGCACAAGTTCAAGCACGACAACGGGCTGGACTTTCAGCTCAACGAGATCACCGCAGGCGCGGGTGCCAAGCAGATCCTCTACAACGCGCTGATGGCCTCGGTGAACCCTGGCGACGAGGTGATCCTGCCCGCGCCGTACTGGACCTCGTATGCCGACATGGTGCTGATTGCAGGCGGTGTACCTGTGGTGGTGCCCTGCACCGAGGCCAATGGCTTTCGCATCACGCCCGAGCAGCTGGAGGCGGCCATCACGCTGCGCACGCGCTGGGTGTTCATCAACTCGCCCTCCAACCCCAGCGGCGCCGCCTACAGTGCCGAGCAGCTGCTGCCCGTGCTGGAAGTGGTGGAGCGCCATCCGCAGGTGTGGCTGCTGGCGGACGACATCTACGAACACATCCTGTACGACGGCCGTGCGTTTGCCACGCCCGCGGCCGTGCTGCCCTCGCTGCGCGATCGCGCGCTGACGGTGAACGGTGTCTCCAAGTCGTATGCCATGACGGGCTGGCGCCTGGGCTACGGCGCAGGCCCCAAGGCGCTGATTGCCGCCATGGCTGTGGTGCAGAGCCAGGCCACGTCGTGTCCCTCGTCCATCAGCCAGGCGGCGGCCGTGGCGGCGCTCACGGGGCCGCAAGACGTGGTGCGGGAGCGCTGCCAAGCTTTCCAAGACCGGCGTGACCTGGTGGTGGCGTCGCTCAATGCCTCGCCGGGCCTGCGCTGCCGCGTGCCTGAGGGTGCGTTCTATACCTTTGCAAGCTGCGAAGGTGTGTTGGGCCGCACCACGCCGGGCGGCATGCTGCTGCGCACCGATGCCGACTTCTGCGCCTACCTGCTGCGCGAGCACCATGTGGCCGTGGTGCCTGGCGGGGTGCTGGGTCTGGCGCCATACTTTCGCATCTCCTACGCAGCATCTACCGCCGATTTGCAAGAGGCCTGCGCACGCATCCAGCGCGCATGCCAGGCCCTGTTCTGAATTTCTGATCCGATACCGTTGATATGAAAACGACCTCCCTCACCCCCCGCACCGGCGGCCAGATCCTGGTGCAGCAGCTCATCACCCATGGTGTGAAGCAGCTTTTTTGTGTGCCCGGCGAAAGCTACCTGGCCGTGCTCGATGCCCTGCACGATGCCGACATCGGCGTGACGGTATGCCGTCAGGAGGGCGGGGCGGCCATGATGGCCGAGGCGCAGGGCAAGCTCACCGGCCAGCCCGGCATCTGCTTTGTGACGCGCGGGCCCGGTGCTACCAATGCATCGGCAGGCATTCACATCGCGCACCAGGACTCGACCCCCATGATCCTGTTCGTGGGCCAGGTGGCACGCGGCGCCATGGGGCGTGAGGCGTTTCAGGAGCTGGACTACGGCGCCGTGTTCGGCACCATGGCCAAGTGGGTGGTGCAGATTGACGACCCGGCGCGTGTGCCTGAGCTGATCTCGCGCGCATTCCATGTGGCCACCTCGGGCCGTCCTGGCCCCGTGGTGGTGGCACTGCCCGAAGACATGCTGACCGAAGCCGCCACCGTGGCCGATGCGTTGCCCTACCAGGTGACGGAGACCCACCCCGGCGCAGCACAGATGGCCGAGCTGGCGCAGCGCCTGCAGGCCGCCAAAAATCCCGTGGCCATCCTGGGCGGCAGCCGCTGGTCCGCGCAGGCGGTGCGCGAGTTCACCGCGTTTGCCGAAGCGTGGTCGATTCCCGTGTACTGCTCGTTCCGCCGCCAGATGCTGTTCCCGGCCACACATGCCTGCTACGGCGGTGACCTGGGTCTGGGCGTCAACCCCAAGCTGCTGGCGCGCATCAAGGCGTCGGACCTGGTGCTGGTGGTGGGTGGTCGGCTGTCAGAAGTGCCCTCGCAGGGCTACGAGCTGTTCAACATTCCCACGCCTGCACAGCCCCTGGTGCATGTGCATGCCGATGCGGACGAGCTGGGCAAGCTGTATCGCCCTACCCAGGCCATCCACGCCACGCCGCAGGCTTTCACTGCTGCGTTGAATTCTGTGCGACCCACGGCGGCAGTGCCCTGGAAGGCGCACGCTGAAGCGGCCCATGCCGAATACCTGGCCTGGAGCGACACGGCGCCCATCCGCATCCCTGGCAACCTGCAAATGGGCCAGGTGATGCAGCACCTCAAGGAAGTGCTGCCCGCCGACACCATCTTCTGCAACGGTGCTGGAAACTTTGCCACGTGGATTCACCGCTTCTGGCCCTTCACCACCTACGCGAGCCAACTCGCGCCCACCAGCGGGTCGATGGGCTACGGACTGCCTGCGGGCGTGGGCGGCAAGCGCCTGTGGCCGCGGCGCGAGGTGGTGATCTTTGCGGGCGATGGCGATTTTTTGATGCACGGCCAGGAATTTGCGACCGCCGTGCAATACGGGCTGCCCATCATCGTGGTGCTGCTGGACAACGCCATGTACGGCACCATCCGCATGCACCAGGAGCGCGAATACCCCGGCCGCATCAGCGCCACGCAGCTCAAGAACCCCGACTTCAAGGCCTACGCCCAGGCCTTTGGCGGCCATGGCGAGCGGGTGGAGCGTACCGAAGACTTTGCTCCGGCTCTTGCCCGCGCCCGCGCCAGCGGTCTGCCCAGCGTGCTGCACTGCCTGATCGACCCCGAGGCGATCACGCCCACCGGCACGCTGCAGGGCATTCGCAGCGCGGCACTCTCTAAAAAGTAGGCTCCCGTTTCGTAAGCAGGCGCTAGGCGCTCAGCCGGTCACGCGGGCGCCGCCCGACTGCCGCAGGGTCTGCACCAGCAGGTTCTGCAGGCTGTCCACCGCCTTGGAGCCGCGCGATGCGCGGCTGCGGTACACGGCCACCTCCATAGGGGCCAGCGGCCCCAGGCCTTGCTCGGTGCTGAGCACCTGCAGCTGCGGTGGCACGCTGCAGTGGGTGAGGGCGGCCACGGCCAGGCCGCTTTCCACCGCTGCAATTTGCCCGGCCAGGCTGGAGCTGTGATAGACCACCTTGTAGCGGCGCCCCTGCTGCGCCAGCGCGTGAATGGCGCCGCGCCGCGCCAGGCTGGCCGATTCGTACACAGCAATCGGCAGCGGGTCACGCCTCCACAACTCGAACTGCGCCGACCCCACCCACACCATGGGCTCATGGAACAGCAGCGTGCCGCGGCGGGAATGGTCGCGCGAGATCAGCGCCAGGTCCAGGTCGCCACTGGCCACGCGCGGGATGAGTGCGGTGGACTGCTCGCAGTCCAGCTCAATCTCCACCGCACTGTGCCGAGGCGCAAAGCGCTTGAGTACAGGCGTGAGGTAGCGCGCTGCGTAGTCATCCGGCACCCCCAGCCGCACCCGGCCTGTGAGGGCGTCGCCGTTCAGTGCGTCGTGCGCTTCTGCGTGCAGTTCCAGAATGCGGCGCGCATAGCCCAGCAGGGTTTCACCCTCGGGCGTGAGGTGCTGCTTGCGGGCGTCGCGCTCCAGCAGTCGGTGGCCTACGGCGTCTTCCAGCTTCTTGAGCTGCATGCTGACCGCCGACTGGGACCGGTGCACCTCGGTCGCCGCGCCGGAGAGCGAGCCTGCATCCACCACAGCCACCAGGCACTGAAGCCAGTCGAATTGCAAATCGCGGTAGCTCATGGATTGCCCCAGTGATGATGTATTCGATGATCGAATGGTTGGTGTGTAAATTATGCGCTTTGGATTGCAAAGGCTGGCAGCCACACTGCGGGCATGCAGCAGTCTTCCTCTACCGTTTCAGGCACATCCGCACCCGTGGTTCCAGCGTCCGCTTCACCTGTGGCCGTTGCCCACGTGCTGCCGGATGCCCGCCGGCTAGATGGCTGGGTCGCATTCGTGCTGGGCAACGCGCTGCTGGGCACCATCGGCGTGTTCGTGCATGAGGCGCAGGCGGCGCCGTTGACGGTGACCTGGTTCCGCTGCGCTTTTGGTCTCGTGGGGCTCACGTTATGGATGGTCTGGCTCCACCGGTCGTGGTCGGGACTGTGGCAGGGGCTCTGGGTGGGCTGGGCGGCTTTGCCGTGGGTGTTGCTGCTCAGCGGGCTCATGTTGGCGAGCTGGTGGCTGTTTTTCACGGCGATCCAGCAGGTGCCCACCGGGGTGGCGGTGGTGCTGTTCCATGTGCAACCGTTGTGGGTGTTGCTG
>NZ_QAIM01000526.1:18664-20562 GCF_003061035.1 Acidovorax sp. HMWF018 | reverse complement strand
GGTGCAGGTTGATGAGTGTGGCGTTCTTGGCCGTGCCGCTGCTGCTTTGGTTGAGGCCCTGGCAGTACAGGCTCAGGGTCGCTTTGGAGGTGGCGAACCATTTGGCGGCGGTGGTCAGGTCGGCCACGCTGATGCCGCAGGTCTGCGCCACAAGCTCGGGCGTGGCGTCGCGCACCAGGGCCTTGAGGTCGTCAAAGCCCGTGGTGTGGGCGGCGATGTAGGCGGTGTCGACCCAGCCCTCCCACAGCATGATGTGCAGCATGCCGTTGAACAGCATCACGTCGCTGCCGGGCTGGATGGGCAGGAACAGGTCGGCCATGCCCGCCGTGTCGGTGCGGCGCGGGTCGGCCACGATGACCTTCATGCCCGGGTTGGCGGCGCGTGCGTCTTCGATGCGGCGGAACAGGATGGGGTGGGCCCAGGCCGCATTGCTGCCCACGATGAACAGGCACTGCGCGTGGTTCACGTCGTCGTAGCAGGCGGGCGGCGCGTCGGCACCCAGCGTTTGCTTGTAGCCGGCCACAGCGCTGCTCATGCACAGGCGCGAGTTGGTGTCGATGTTGTTGGTGCCGATCAGGCCCTTGGCGAGCTTGTTGAAGACGTAGTAGTCCTCGGTGAGCAACTGGCCGCTGACGTAGAAGCCCACGGCGTCAGGGCCGTGCTGGGCGATGGTGTGGGCGAACCGGTCGGCCGCCAGCGTCAGTGCGGCATCCCAGGTCACGGGCAGGGCGGCCTCGCTGCGCTGTGCGCGTTGCAGGGGGTGCAGCAGGCGGGTTTGCAGGGTGACCGGGCTGGTGGCTGTGAGGTGCAGGGTCGAGCCCTTGGTGCACAGGCGGCCAAAGTTGGCGGGGTGTGTGGGGTCGCCGCGCACACCGGTGATCTGGGTGCCTGTGCTTTCGATGATCACGCCGCAGCCTACGCCGCAGTAGGGGCAGGTGGATTTGGTTTCTTGCATGGCGTGGTTGGGGTTGTTTTGGCCTCAGGCGCTAGTGCATGTTGCGCCGTCAGCTATTGTTTTGATAGTGTTGTCGTGTCCTCGCCGGGTACGCATGCGGCGCCTGGGGCGCAACACTCTCCGCCGCTCACACGCCCACCGTTCTGCGCGCAGGCCCTGCGATGGGGCGCGTCAAATCCGTGGCCACCGTCGCCAGCTCGCTCGCGTCCAGGTACACCGCGCCGTCTTCCACCTTCACGGCAAACTTCGGCGTGCATCCCTCATCGGGCGCCGAGGCTTGGCCGTCGCACAGGCCAATGGTCCAGTTGTGCAGGGGGCACGCCACGTGCGTGCCAAACACGATGCCCTGGCTCAGCGGGCCGCCCTTGTGGGGGCAGCGGTCCAGCAGCGCAAACACACCACCGGCGTCGTTGCGGAAGATGGCCACGTCCAGGCCCTGGGGGCGCGCCACGCGGCGCGAGCCCAGCACGGGGATGTCGTCCACCCGGCAGATCAGCTTCCATTCAGGGGTTGGGTTGTTGGTGGTCATGGGAATCGTCCTTGGTGTTGTTCGGTGGGATGTCGGGGGCGTGCAGGGGGGCCGTTGCAGGGCAGGCCTTCAGCTGCTGCCCAGCGCTGCATACAGGCCGGTCACGCGGTCCATGCTGGCGAGCAGGTTTTCGCTGCTCACAAACACTTCAGACACCTGGCGGAAGGTGTTGTTGCTGGTGCCCAGGCGTTGCAACGCGGCGTCAAAAAACACCCACTGGCCATCGGCCAGCAGCAGCTCTTGCCGGATGCGATTGGTGGCCTGTGGGGCATTGCGCAGCAGCTCGGTGGCGCTGATGAACTCGTCACGCGCCTTGGCGATCTCGGTGGTGGCGGTGGAGGTGTCCACCCCCAGCATGGCCGACAGGCAGAACTTGGCCATGCGCTGGCTCAGCATGCGCTGGCGGCCTGCCAC
>NZ_QAIM01000526.1:10438-18654 GCF_003061035.1 Acidovorax sp. HMWF018 | reverse complement strand
TGCCCACAGGCTTGCCCGAGGCGGCTTCGTACTGCACGGTGCCCTGGTGGGCCAGGGCCAGCACCTTGGCGTCGGCTTGCAGCAAGGCGGCAGCGCCGTCGCGCGACGGGCTGGTGCCCAGCAGCGTGGCCTTGTGGTCGGTCCAGGCCGATTCCAGCTTGGTGTAGGTGTCGCGGATGGTGGGCGAGGGCGCGTAGGCCTTGAGTTCGCCCAGCTGGCGCTCGAACAGCGCCAGCGACTGGTCCAGCACGGCGCGTGCAGCCGGCGTGTCGGATTTGTGCGCCAACGCCAGCCAGGCCTTGCCCAGGCGCTGGCTCAGCATGCGCTGGCGACCTGCCTTGTTGATGGCGTCGTTCAGGTCAGTGACCTGGGCCTGGGCGGTGCCCAGCGACATGATGCCCAGGGTGCTCCAGGCCGTGGTGTAGCCGGCGGCGGTCAGCAAGGTGCGGCGTTGCATGGTGTGGGGCTCCGGGCGCTTCAGGCAGCGGTCAGCGGGGCAAACTGGCGCGTGTCCACGGCTGCCTTGTCAAACTCAAACCAGGGGTCGGGCTCGCCGTCCAGCGCAAACTGCAGCTGCTCCCACAGCGCCTTGCGGCCTTCGTGGTCTTCCAGAATGCGCTTTTTCACATAGTCCAGGCCCACGCGGCTCACGTAGTGCACGGTGCGCTCCAGGTACCAGCCTTCCTGGCGGTACAGCTCGCAGAACGCGCCGGTGTACTCCAGCACTTCCTCGGCGGTTTTCAGCTTGGTGAAGAAGTGCGCCACCTCGGTCTTGATGCCGCCGTTGCCGGCCACGTACATCTCCCAGCCGCTGTCCACGCCGATGATGCCCACGTCCTTGATGCCGGCTTCTGCGCAGTTGCGCGGGCAGCCCGACACCGCAAACTTGACCTTGTGCGGTGCATACATGCGCCACATGGCGCGCTCCAGGTCCTTGCCCATCTGCGTGCTGTCCTGGGTGCCCATGCGGCACCACTCGCTGCCCACGCAGGTCTTCACGGTGCGCAGTGCCTTGGCATAGGCATGGCCGCTGGGCATGCCGATGTCCCTCCACACATTGACCAGGTCTTCCTTCTTCACGCCCAGCAAATCGATGCGCTGGCCCCCTGTGACCTTGATGGTGGGGATGTTGTACTTGTCGGCCGCGTCGGCAATGCGGCGCAGCTCGTCGGCCGTGGTTTCGCCGCCCCACATGCGGGGGATGACGCTGTAGGTGCCGTCTTTCTGGATGTTGGCGTGGCTGCGCTCGTTGATGGCGCGGCTTTGCGGGTCGTCCTTCGCGTCCTTGGGCCAGGTGCTGATGAGGTAGTAGTTGACGGCGGGGCGGCAGGATGCGCAGCCGTTGGGCGTCTTCCACTCCATGAACTTGAACACATCGCCAATGCTCAGCAGCTTGTTGGCACGGATCGCGTCGCGCACCGCCTGGTGGCCGTGGTCGGTGCAGCCGCACATGGCCTTGGTCTTGGGCGTGGCGCTGTAGTCGCCACCGGCAGTGAACATGATGATCTGCTCGACCAGGCCTGTGCACGATCCGCACGATGCGCTGGCCTTGGTGTGCTTGCGCACTTCATCCAGCGTGAACAGGCCCTTGTCCTTGATGGCCTTGCAGATGGCGCCCTTGGTCACGCCGTTGCAGCCGCAGACCTCGTCGCTGTCCTGCATGGCGGCGGCCTTGCTCTGGCCCTGGTGGCCGGTGTCGCCCAGGTGCGATTCGCCAAACATCAGCTTGTCGCGAATGTCGGTCACGCTGCGGCCATCACGCAGCAGCTTGAAGTACCAGCTGCCGTCCACCGTATCGCCATAGAGGCAGGCGCCCACCAGCTTGTCGTCCTTGATGACCAGCTTTTTGTACACGCCGCCAAAGGGGTCGCTCATCACGATCTCTTCGGTGTTGTCGCCGCCCTGGAAGTCGCCCGCGCTGAACAGGTCTATGCCCGTGACCTTGAGCTTGGTGGAGGTGAGCGAGCCCTGGTAGCGGCCGATGCCGAACTCGGCCAGGTGGTTGGCTAGCACTTTGCCTTGCTCGAACAGCGGGGCCACCAGGCCATAGGCAATGCCCCGGTGTGCCGCGCATTCGCCCACGGCATAGATGCGGGCGTCGGTGGTGGTCTGCAGCGTGTCGCTCACGACGATGCCGCGGTTCACGTGCAGGCGCATCTTTTCGGCGAGCTGCGTGTTGGGGCGAATGCCCACGGCCATCACCACCAGGTCGGCAGGCACTTCGGTGCCGTCCTTGAACTTGACGCTGGCCACCCGGCCTTCGGCATTGCCCACCAGCTCCTGGGTCTGCGCACCCATCAAAAAGCGCATGCCACGGTCTTCCAGCGACTTCTGCAGCATCTTGCCCGCCACGTCATCGAGCTGGCGCTCCATCAGCGAGGGCATCACATGCACCACGCTCACTGTCATGCCGCGCTTCATGAGGCCATTGGCGGCTTCCAGGCCCAGCAGGCCGCCACCGATGACCACCGCGTGCTTGTACGTGGCGGCTGCGTCGATCATGGCCTGTGTGTCGGCGATGTCGCGGTAGGCCAGCACGCCTTTCAGGTCCTTGCCGGGCACGGGCAGGATGAAGGGGTTGGAGCCCGTGGCCATGATGAGGCGGTCGTACTCGGCGGTGATCACATCGCCGTCCTTGCTGCTTGCGCTCACCACGCGGCGCACGCGGTCCACATCGGTCACGGTGAAGCCGGTGTGCAGCGTGATGTGGTTGTCGGCGTACCACTGCCAGTCGTTGAGGATGATCTCGTCGATGGTCTGCTCGCCAGCCAGCACCGGCGACAGCAGAATGCGGTTGTAGTTGGGGTGCGGCTCGGCCCCGAAGACCGTGATGTCATACAGATCGGGGGCAATCTTGAGCAGCTCTTCCAGCGTGCGCACACCGGCCATGCCGTTCCCCACCATCACCAGTTTGAGCTTTTTCATCGTGACTCCGTCGGTTCCATCGCCTGGGCGATGCAAAAAACAAAAAAGGCGTCCACACGATGCAGCTCCGACATTCCATCGAAACCGCATGTGGGGACGCCTTCGTCCATACAACCCCTTGGTGCGCCGTTGCACCGCTGAATTGCGTGGCCCAGCTGGGCCGTTGCTTCGGGTAAGCAATGCCCGTGCCAGAGTTTGTGCACTGATGTGGGGTGATCCGGTGTTGTCCGCGCTGCCGAGGGCGGAGTTTTGGGTGTTGACGGGTGGCTCGGCTGCGCGGCGCGGTGCGTGCATGCACCACCTTGGGCATGGAACCTGCATGGAGGTGGTGCATGAGTTTTGAACTGGACATCGGCCATACCTCGCAGGCCGGGCGCAACGAAGTCAATGAAGACTTTGCCGCCCTGGTGCAGGGGCAGGGGCGCGAGCGCGAACGCGGCGCCATCGCTGCCATTGCCGATGGTGTAAGCACCGGAGGCAAGGGCCGCGAAGCCGCACAGACCACGGTGAACACCCTGGTCAACGACTACTTCGCCACGCCCGACACCTGGGACACCACCGTGGCGCTGGACCGCATCCTGAGCGCGCACAACGGCTGGCTGGCGTCGATGAACCGGCGCCGCCAGCCCGCCGTGGGCCTGACCACGCTCACCGCCGTGGTGCTGCGCGGCCAGTCGTACACGTTGGCCCATGTGGGCGATACGCGTGCCTATCTGCTGCGGGGCGGCCGGCTGCAACTGCTGACGACCGACCATGTGATGGCGCAGCGTGACCTGGCGCACCAGCTCACCCGCGCCATGGGCCTGGACGACCATGTGGTGGTGGATTACAGCCAGGGCGAACTGCACAGCGGCGACCTGCTGGTGCTGCTGTCCGATGGCGTGCACGGCAGCCTGCCCGAGCGTGAACTGCGCCAGTTGCTGCTGCAGCCGCAGGATGCCAACGCCGCCAGTGCCGTCAGCGCCCAGGCGCTGAGCGAGGAGATCACGCGCGCAGCCCTGCGCCGGGGCAGCACCGACAACGTGACCGCGCTGGTGGTGCGGGTGCAGGGGGCGCTGGAAGCCACCTTGCAGGATGAGTCCCGCCGGGCGCAGCACTTGCCAGTGTTGCCGTTGCTCAAGGTGGGCGAGCCGGTGGATGGCCTGGTGGTGACCGCGCTGGTGGCCGACAGCGGCGTGCACCGCATCTACCAGGTGCGCGACCCGGCCACACAGCGGCTGTACGCGCTCAAGACGCTGGTGCCCGCCCGCGCGCACGATGCGCAGGAGCGCGCCACTCTGGCGCATGAGGCCTGGGTGGCCCGGCGCATGCAGTCCGGCCATGCGGCGGTGCACCTTGCGCGCCTGAACACCTGGCCGCCAGAGCAGGGCGGTGCAAGCCCCGGCGCCAGTGCGTTTTATCTGCTCTATGACTGGCATGCGGGCCAGACCCTGGGCCAGCGCCTGCGCGGCCGCCAGCACCTGGGCGTGCCGCAGGCAGTGTCGGTGGTGATGCAGGCGGCGCAGGTGCTGGGCTGGCTGCATCGGCAAGGGGTGGTGCACCGCGACATCAAGCCCGACAACCTGCACCTGGGCGATGACGGTGTGCTGCGGGTGCTGGACCTGGGCGTGGCCCTGTCGGGCCGCGAGCCCGAGGCCACGCGCCGCCTGCACGCAGGCACCCCCAGCTACATGAACCCCGAGCAGTGGCCGGGCTATGAAAAGAACGGGGACCCCGCCGGCCAGTTGCCCGATGCGGGCAGCGACTTGTTCGCCCTGGGCGTCACGCTGTACCAGCTGCTGAGCCATGGGCGCCTGCCCTATGGCGAGGTGGTGCAGTACCAGCTGGGCCGCTACCACCGCGACCCGCTGGCCCCCAGCCGCCACAACCCCAGCGTGCCCATCTGGCTCGACCAGATCGCGTTGAAGGCTGTGGCCCGCCAGCGCACACAACGCTTTGAAACCGCTGAGGAACTGCTGCTGGCCCTGGAGCGGGGTGCTTCGCGCCCCTTGTCCGCCCCTGGCCCGCAGCCGCTGATGCAGCGCGATGCCACGGCACTGTGGAAGATCGCGCTGGCGGTGAGTGTGCTGGTGAACCTGTTGCTGGTGTATTGGCTGCTGTTTTTGCCGCGATGAGAGCGATTGATTTGCTATTGAAAATATAGCTATCGATGCATATGATAAATGCGCTTGGAGGGGATTGGGCTTGAAATGTGGGGTGGTCGGCGCGTTGACTGACTACGGACGTTCACGCGCCCCGGGCGCGGCCACCCTTCTGGCGAAAGGGCGGGCAATGCTACGCCTTGGCTGGCTACGCCAGCTCAGGCACTGCGTGCCCGACCGCCCTTTTCTGCCCACGTACGGGTCCAGCGGATCTGCATGACCCGCAACAGCACCAGCATGGCAGCGGCGCATACCGCAATGCCCACAAAGCCCCACAGGTAGGTGCCGGTGTACTGGCGCGAAAAGCCCATGCCGTTGGGGATGAGGCCGCCACCCAGCGCGCCGATCTCGCCAATCATCGAGCCGGCGACGGCCGTGGACAGCGGCCAGCGCAGCGGCACCAGCTGGAACAGCGCGCCGTTGCCCGCGCCCAGTGCCGCAAAACACACCAGGAACAGCAGCATCGTCACCGGCAAGGAGTTTTCGGCCAGGCCGCACAGCACCATGCTCACTGCGGTGATGGCCAGCACACCCGTGAGCGTGTTGACGCCGCCCCAATGGTCGGAAAGCCAGCCGCCCATCACCCGCAGTGCCGCACCCAGAAAGGCGGCCAGCATGGTCAGTTGCCCTGCCTGCACCTTGCTCACGCCAAACTGGTCGTAGAAGTAGCTGGGCAGGAAGGCCGTCAGACCGATGAAGCCGCCAAAGGTCACGGCGTAGATCAGGCTGAACGCCCAGCCATCTTTTTCAAAGAGACAGGCAATGTGTTCGCGAAACGTGGCGTGGGGCGCGAGGTCCGGCGGTTCCTTCGCATACACCGCCATCACCACGGCGGGCACGGCCACGCTCACGGCGGCAAAGCCATACACCGCCTGCCAGCCAAACTTCTGCGCCAGGGCAGGCGCCAGCAGCGCTGCCACGGCAGTGCCCACATTGCCCGCGCCCACGATGCCCATGGCCAGGCCCTTGTAGCGCGGTGGAAACGAACCCGAGCCCAGCGAAAGCGCCACGCCAAAGCTCGCCCCCGCCACGCCCAGCAGGATGCCCAGCGCCAGCAGGTCGTTGAAGGTGTGCACGAACAGGTAGCCATAGCCCATGGCCAAAAAGATGCCGGCCATCTCGACCAGGGTGGCGCGCTTGCGGCCGATGTACTGCGCCAGGATGCCCAGCGGAAACCGCATCAGCGCCCCCGCAAAAATGGGAATGGACAGCATCATGCCCATCTGGGTGGGGGAGAGCTGGAAGCTCTCGCGGATGAACGGCGCCATCGCACCGTTGATGACCCACACCGCGCACGAAAAGCCGAAGTACAGAAACGACGCCCACAGCGTGGGTGCGTGGCCGGATTTGAGGAACTCTCTGAAGTAATGCATGGGTGTGAGTGCAAAGGGCTGAGGGGGTGACCCCTTCGCCCGGCCAGAAAACAAAAAGGCGTCCACACGGACCGCGCGGGCTGACCAGCCCCAACGCACTCCATGAAGACGCCAACGTCCTGTTCGCCCAATCCGCCATTGCACCGGGCTGACATGCGGCCAGCGTTGGCCGCGCCTTATGGCAAGCAATGGCTATGCCAGTGCCGATATGGGGGAGGGATTGTGAGGAAATTGCCAGAAAGCGCTTGTGAGTTAAGCACTGCCAGCTATCAAAAATGAAGCGCATTTTCTGCCAAGTGCTCACTTTGGTGCATTGCAGCGGAGTGTGACGCACAGTGTTGGTGTTGCGCACTGAGTTGGTGAGTTTGCGATGGAGATGCCATTTTTCTGTTTCAAATCCATGGCCTTCGTCATAGGATGTGTTCGGCTTTTCCACTGCCGTGTTGCCCGGTCAGGGAGCATCAAGGCATCTACGAAATGGGGTTCCCATGCGCGTCAATCTGCCGGTCAGCCAGCACGAATATGCGTTTCCCAAGGGCCAGACTCTGGTGTCCACCACGGACCTCAAGGGCCGCATCCTGTACTGCAACCCGATGTTCATCGAGGTCAGCGGCTACGAAAAAGAAGAGCTTCTGGGCCAGCCCCACAACATCGTGCGACACCCCGACATGCCCGAGGAGGCCTACCGCGACATGTGGCAGACCATCGCCAAAGGCATCCCCTGGTCGGCCCCGGTCAAGAACCGGCGCAAGGACGGCACGTTTTACTGGGTGATGGCCAACGTCACCCCGCTCATGCAGGGCGACCAGCCCACGGGTTACATGTCGGTGCGCACCGAAGCCACGCGCGAACAGATCCAGGCGGCCGAGTCGCTGTACAAGCAGATGCAGGCCGAAAAGCAGGCGGGCACGCTGGTGCACCGGCTGTCGGCCGGGCAACTGGTCAAAGACACCCTGTGGGGCCGTGTGGCCCGGGCTCTGGCGCTGGGGCCCATGGGCAAGATGATGGTGTGTACCTTGCTGCTGGTGGTGGCTTCGTGGTGCGCCGCCTTGCTGGGCGGGCACACGCTGTCGCTGGCGTCAGGGGCCGCGTGGCTGGGGGTGGTGGTGCTGGCGCTGGGCATGGCGGTCTACCTGCACCAGGTCACGGTGGCGCCGTTGTCGCAGATGCTGCTGTGGGCCAACCGCATGGCCGCGGGCGACCTTACCCAGAAGATATCGGCATCGCGCAGCGACACGGTGGGCCAGCTGCAAAAGGCGCTGGCGCAGCTCAACGTGAACCTGCTGTCCATCGTGCGTGACGCCCGGCAGGAGAGCGAGCACATGCAGGTCTCCACCCGCGAGATTGCCCAGGGCAACCAGGACCTGTCGTCGCGCACCGAGGCTCAGGCCAGCAACCTGCAGCAGACAGCCGCGTCGATGGAAGAAATCACCGGCACCGTCAAGCAAACCGCCGAATCCGCGCGCCAGGCCACGGTGCTGGCGACCCAGGCCACCCAGGTCACCGAGCGCAGCAGTGCCGCTGTGGACGGTGTGGCCAGCACCATGAAGCAGATCCAGGCGGCATCCGGCCGCATCAGCGAGATCACGCAGCTGATCGACTCCATTGCCTTCCAGACCAACATCCTTGCCCTCAACGCCGCAGTGGAGGCTGCGCGCGCCGGGGACCAGGGGCGGGGCTTTGCGGTGGTGGCCTCCGAGGTGCGTAGCCTGTCGCACCGCACGCTCTCGGCCGCCAAGGAGATCCGCCAGCTCATCGACGACTCGGCCACCAAGGG
>NZ_QAIM01000526.1:564-10428 GCF_003061035.1 Acidovorax sp. HMWF018 | reverse complement strand
GCAGAACGCCGCGCTGGTAGAGGAGAACGCGGCCTCGGCCATGCAGCTCAACGGCCAGGCGCAGACCATGACCGAGACCGTGCAGGTGTTCCGCATCGACGCGTCGGCACCCACCCAGTCGCGCGATGCGGTGGCGTTACGCAAGGAGATGAAGGCCTCATCCAGCAGCCGGGCGCTGGCGGCGGCCTGAGCCCACACAGCCGCATGCGCTACAGCGCGCGATGACGGTGTTGTCGCCCCTATGGTCCGCCCGCTCGCAGTGCCGAGGGCGTTGGCGCCGTTGCGCGACCGCTTTCGGTGGGTTGTGGATTTCGATCAGCAGCAGATCGCCAATGATTGTGTTGCGCACCGGGTGCTTGAATTCATGCAGTCCGAAGGGCAAGAGACAAAGCCGGTGGTTGGGTTGATCGTGATGGTGTGGTGTGGTGTGGTGTGGTGCGGGGTGGATGTTGAAGTGAGACAATATGTTGACTTGATTGCCGCGCGGTTGCAGTCTGCATAACCCACTAAGAACTCACGCATGCACCACCCTGATTCCAAAGCACAGATCGCCCGTATGGAGCTGGCTAACCGGTTGTTTTTTCGGCTGTACCAATGTGCGAACTTGTTGCATAAAACCGGTTCGCGAGCGGTGGAGAGCGAGGGGCTGACCACGCAGCAATGGGCGGTGCTGGGAGCCCTTTCGCGCGAGGAAGCGCAGCAGGGTATGGGGGTGAACGAGCTGGCGCGCTACCTGTTGGTCAGCCGCCAGAACCTCGCGGGGGTGATTGGACGCCTGGAGCGCGATGGCCACATCTGTATGGAGACCGATGAGAAGGACCGCCGCTCCCGGCTGATCAAGATGACCGAGTCCGGACGCATGACGTGGCTGGTCAAGGCCCGGCCCAAGATCAATGCCTATTACGAGCAGGCGCTGGAGGAATTCTCGGTGGGAGACATCACCCACACGCTGCACTACCTGCTCAAGCTGCTGGACAACATGCAGCGGCTGGATACTGGCGCGGAGTCCGAGGGCTGAGCCTGCTCAGGACTTCCCGCTGCCGGTTGGGGGCGATCGGGGCCTTCAGCTCAGCGATGTTCGAACGCTGGGGCGCGTTTGTCCAGGAACGCGTGCATGCCCTCGTGGGCGTCGGCACTGGCAAAGCGCTCGTACAGCGCATGGCGCTCAAACAGAATGCCTTCGGTCAGCGGGCTTTCCCAGGCGCGGTTGATGGATGCCTTGATGGCCATGAGTGCGGGCAGCGAGAAGCTGGCAATCTGCGCCGCGAGGGTGAGCGTGCGGTCCAGTAACTCGGCGTCGGGTACGACGCGCGAGACCAGACCATAGCGGTCGGCCTCTTGCGCATCGAGCATGCGGCCCGACAGACACATGTCCATCGCCTTGGCCTTGCCGATGGCGCGCGGCAGGCGCTGCGTGCCCCCGGCGCCCGGCAGCATGGCGAGCTTGATTTCAGGCAGCGCGAACCGGGCTGATTCAGCGGCAACGATGATGTCGCAGGCCAGGGCCAACTCGCAGCCGCCGCCCATGGCAAAGCCTGCCACGGCCGCCAGCACCGGTTTGCGCACTTGGCGAATGGTCTCCCAGTTGCGGGTGATGAAGGCGCCCCGGTACACATCCATGAACGACCAGTCGGCCATGACCGCAATGTCGGCACCGGCCGCAAATGCCTTGGTGCTGCCAGTGAGGACGATGGCGCCGACATCGTCTTCCGCATCGAAGGCCAGCAGGGCGGCGCTCAGCTGGTCCATCAGGGCGTCGTTGAGTGCGTTGAGCTGCTGGGGCCTGTGGAGCGTGATCACACCCACCCGGCCCCGGGTTTCCGTCAGTACCAAAGCATCATTCATGGTGGGTGTGGCGGGTGGCCGGGTCAGTCGATGTTGATCTTGGCTTCCTGGATCAGGCCAGACAGCAGCTTGGTCTCTTCGGTCAGAAGGGTGCGGAACTCGGCGTTGTCCAGGCCCACGGGCTCGGCGCCCAGCGATTCATAGCGGTTCTTGGTGCTGGGCAGGGCCAGCACCTTGGCGATCTCCCGGGCCATGCGGGCCGTGACGTCTGCAGGTGTGCCATTGGGGGCCCACATACCAAACCAGATGTCCAGCTCCGCACCCTTGAAGCCCAGCTCTGCCAGCGTGGGTACATCCGGGAAGAACGACGACCGCTTGGCCCCCGCCACGGCCAGCATGCGTACCTTGCCTGCGCGCACGTGCGGGAAGGCAATGCCTGGGTCAAAGACATAGTCCGCCTGGTTGGCCATCACATCCTGCAATGCAGGCGCTGCGCCCCGGTAAGGGATGTGCGTTGCAAACACGCCGGTGACCTTCTTGAACAACTCGCCCGCCAGGTGCGGTGGCGTGCCGGGGCCTGCGGAGGAGTACGACAGTTTGCCCGGGTTGGCGCGGGCATAAGCCACAAACTCCCTGGCGTCCTTGAAGGTGGACTGGGGCTTGACCACCAGGTACATCTGGCTGCGGCCCACGCCCGCGATGGGCGTAAGGTCCTTGGCCGGGGCAATGCTCTGCTTGAAGAGGAAAGGGTTGGCCGTTTCGAACGAAGTAGGCGCAATCAGGAAGGTGTGGCCGTCTGCAGGTGCGCGAATCACTTCGGCCGCTGCCACGTTGCCGCTGGCGCCAGGTTTGTTGTCCACCACGACGGGCTGGCCCAGTGCTTCGGTGAGCGACTGGGCCATGACGCGTGCCATCACATCGGTGGTGCCGCCTGGGGCAAAGCCGACCACGATCTTGACCGGCTTGGTGGGCCAGGCCTGCGCATGCGCCGTGCCGATGGCGCCCAAGGCACAGAGTGCCAGGGCGGCAGACTGGATGAGGCGTCTGCGGATGGGGGAAGGTTGGCGTGTAAGCATGTCGTTGTCTCCTGCTGGTTTGTTGTGTAGTGATCGACGGGAAAACGGTGGCAACCTTCAGGCAACCTGTTCGCGCAGCATTTCGCGCAGCTTGAACTTCTGGATCTTTCCGGACGGTGTGGCTGGCATCACGTCTCGCACGATCAGGCGCTCGGGGATGTACTGCACGGCAATCTTCTGGTCCTTGAGGAACTGCACCAGGCCTGGCAGGTCGATGGTCTGCCCGGGCTTGGGCACCACCACAGCGCAGGCCCGCTCGCCCAGGCGCTCGTCAGGGTAGGCCACGATGGCCGCCATGGCGATGGCGGGGTGGCGGTAGAGCAGCGACTCGACTTCGACCACCGGAATGTTCTCGCCGCCGCGGATGATCACGTCCTTGCTGCGGCCGGTGATGCGCAGGTAGCCGCGCTCGTCGATGCGGGCCAGGTCGCCGGTGTCGAACCAGTCGTCGGCGTCGGTGGCGTTCAGATGCGCGCGGTGCAGGTAGCCGCCAAAGTTGGAGCATGAGCGCAGCAGCAGCTTGCCGGGCTCGCCTGGCGGCAAGGCGTTGCCGTCCACATCCACCACCTTGATCTCCACGCCAGGCAGTGGGCAGCCATCGGTGTTGAAAGAGCGTTCATCGTCGTCCTCCAGACGGGTGAGCGTGACAGCGCCGTTCTCGGTCATGCCCCAAGCCGAGACGATCTTGGCGCCCAGCGCCTTGCGCGCCTGTTCCACCAGCGGACCAGGGATGGGCGCGCCAGCGCACAAAAAGGTGTGCAGGCTGGGTACGGCTACGCCGCTGTCGGCCACCGTACGCGCCAGATCGGTGAGGAACGGCGTGGAGGCCATGGTGAAGCTGGACTTCTCTGCATTGATCAGTGCAATGGCCTTGGTGGGCTCCCACACGTCCTGTAGCACGGCACTGGCCTGTAGGAGGATGGGCATGATCAGGCCGTACATGAAGCCCGTCTGGTGTGCCATGGGCGAGGCCATCAACACCACGTCGTCGGCACCCAGGTGCAAGCGCTCGGCGTACGGGATGATGTTGGCCATCACGGTGTTGGCCGAGTGCATAACGCCCTTGGGCTCGCCCGTGGTGCCCGACGTGTAGATGAGCTGGGTGACTTCGTCGGGGCCGGGGCGGTGGGCGGTCAGGATGGCTTGCGCATCGGGCTGCTGTTCCCATTCGGGACCGCTGAGCAGGGCGTCAAAGCTGTTGGCACCACTGCCACCGACCACCACCACATGCTTGAGGTGCGGCAGGGTGGGCTGGAGGGCGGTGATCATTTGCTCAAAATCAAAGCCCCGAAAGGTTTGGGGCGCAATCACCACCTTGGCCTCGCCATGTTGCAGCATGAACGAGAGTTCGCGCTCGCGAAAGATGTGCATCAGCGGGTTCATTACGGCACCGATGCGCGAGCAGGCCAGGTAGGTCAGCGTGAACTGCCACCAATTGGGCAACTGGCACGCCACGATGTCGCCCCGGCCCACGCCCAGGCGCGATAGGCCCACGGCAATGCGATCAGCCATGCGTGCCAACTCGCGGTAGGTAAAGCGGGTGGTGGTTCCCGTTTCCACTTGCAGCGCGGTCAGCGCCAGCTTGTCGGGGCAGGTGGCCACGCAGGCGTCCAGCGCATCGTTGATGGTGCGGTCACGCCAGTGGCCTTCGGCCACCCGCTGCGTGCGGCGCGGGGGGAGCAGTACAGCGTCAAATTCCATGGTCTTGTCTCCTGGTGTTGTTGTGGGTGATCCGTGGCCTGCGGTGAGCTGTGGTGACTTGGGGGGGCGCTCAGGCAGGCACAAACTTGCGGCCGGCTCGGGCGCGGGCGATGATGGTTTTCATGATCTGCGCCGTGCCGTCTCCGATCTGGAAGCCCAGCACGTCGCGCAGGCGCTGCTCCATCAGTCCGCGGTCGTAGCCGCCGTGGCCAAAGCACAGCAGGCATTGGTGGATCACGTCGTAGGCCAGCTTGGGGCCCCACCACTTGGCCATGCCGGCTTCTGCGGTGTGCGGCAGGCCCTTGTCCTTGAGCCACAGGCCCTGCAGGCACAGCAGGCGAGCGCCTTCGACCTCGGTGTCGTACTGCGCCAGCGGATGCGTCACGCCCTGGAACGCCGACAGCGGCTGGCCGAAGGCCTGGCGCTGGGTGATGTATTCCCAGGTTTCCTCCAGCGCCACGCGCGCCACGGCCAGGCATTGCAGACCGATGAGCGAGCGCGAGAAGTCAAAGCCGTGCATTACCTGCACGAAGCCCTTGTTCTCGTCGCCCAGGCGGTGGCTGATGGGCACGCGCACGTTCTCGAAGAAGATCGAGCCGCGGCCAATGGCGCGTTGGCCATGGCAGTCAAAGCGGTTGGTGGTGATGCCAGGTGTATCCATGGGCACCAGCACGGCGGTCACACCATGCGCGGCCTGCTCCGGTGTGCCGGTGCGACCAAACACCACGGTGATGTCGGCCTGGTCGGCGGCCGAGATGGAGGTCTTTTCACCGTTGATGACGTAATGGTCGCCATCGCGGTCTATCTTCAGGCGCAGGTTGGCGGCGTCGGAGCCGCCGCGCGGCTCGGTCAGGGCGATGGCGCAGATCGCTTCGCCTTGAATGAGCTTCTGCAGCCAGGGGCTGACCACGTCAGGGTTGCCATACTTGGACAGGATCTGCGCGTTGAGCGATGCCAGCAGATTCAGGTACGAGAAGCTCAGGTCGGCGCGGGCAATCTCTTCGTGGATCACGCCCGCAGCCAGACACCCCATGCCCAGTCCGCCGAACTGCTCGGGCAACTCTGGCACGATGAACCCGAGCGTGCCCATTTCACGCAGCAGGGCGCGGTCCAGCACCCGGGTCTTGTCGCGCTCCAAAAAGCCAGGCGCGACCTTCTCCTGCGCAAAGCGGCGCACCGTTTCAGCCAGTGCCTGCAGGTCTTCGTTGATGTACGGGTTCGGGTTCATCGTTCTTCTCCGGCGGTTGCTTACTTCACGTACTTGCGGAATTCGGGCTTGCGCTTCTCTTTCAAAGCGTTCACGCCTTCTCGCGACTCTTCGGTGTCGTAGTACAGCTTGAGCGCATACATGCCCAGGCCCGCAATGCCGGCCTGGTGGGCGGTGTCTGCGTTGAAGCTGCGCTTGGCAATGGCCAGCGCGGTGGGGCTGCGCTCGCACAGCTCTTCACCAATTTTTTGCACTTCTGCATCCAGCTCGTCGTGCGGGAAGCAGAAGTTGGCAAGGCCCATGGCCACGGCCTCGGCGCCGCTGTAGCGGCGGTTGAGGTACCAGATCTCGCGCGCTTTCTTTTCTCCGACGACCCGGGCCAGGAAAGCCGTGCCGTAGCCGGGGTCCACTGAGCCCATCTTGGGACCGACTTGACCGAACTGCGCCTTGTCGGAGCAGATGGTCAGGTCACAGATGGTGGCCAGCACGTTGCCGCCGCCGATCGCAAAACCTTGCACGCGGGCGATCACGGGCTTGGGCACGTCGCGGATGGCGGTGTGCAGCTCTTCCATAGGCAGCCCAATGGTGCCGCGGCCGTCGTAGTTGCCGCTGTGGGCCGATTGGTCGCCGCCAGTGCAGAAAGCGCGATCGCCAGCGCCGGCCAGCACGATGGCGCCCACATCACGGTCATAGCCGGCCTTGTTCAGCGCCTTGATGATTTCGTCGCAGGTCTGACCGCGAAAGGCGTTCATCTTGTCGGGCCGGTTGATGGTGATCCAGGCCACGCCGTTGCGCACTTCGTACAGGATGTCTTCGAAATTCATGGTGTTCTCTCGGTAAAGGTAAGGAGGTATCCGGGGATCAACCGTGCATGGTCAGGCCGCCCGACACGCTGATGACCTGGCCGGTGATGAAGCCCGCGTCATCGCTGCCAAAGAAGGCAATGGCGCTGGCCAGGTCATCGGGCTGGCCCAGGCGGCCCAGGGGGATAGCGCTGCGAAACGCTTCCAGCAGCTTGGCGGGGTCGCGGGCGCCTTCAGCCACACCGGCCAGCAGTGCGGTGTCGGTGGGGCCGGGGCAGACCACGTTGACGGTGATGTTCTGGCGGGCGTGCTCCCGGGCCAGCGTCTTGGACAAGGCCACCAGCCCTCCCTTGCACGCGGAGTACACCGCCTCGCCGGACGAACCACCGCGCGCCGCATCGGACGCGATGTTGACGATGCGGCCGGTCTTGCGCTCTGCCATGCCGGGCAGCACGGCGTGCAGCATGTGCAGTGCACCCGTCAGGTTGATGGCAATGAGCTTGTCCCACTCGGCAGGCACGGTCTTGGTGAAGGGCTTGAACACATCCCAGCCGGCGTTGTTGACCAGCACATCGATGGGGCCCAGGGCAGCTTCCGCCGCTGCCACGGCGGCGTCCACCTGGGGGCGCTGGGTGATATCGCACTGGAAGGCCTGGGCCACGCCCCCTGCAGCCTGGATGCCTTCGGCCACTTTCTGCGCAGCCTCCAGGTTCATGTCGAACACAGCCACCTTGGCGCCTTCTTGGGCAAAGCGGCGGCTGGTGGCCCCACCAATGCCGCCGCCGCCGCCGGTCACGATCACGGTCTTTCCATTCAGATTGCGCATGGTTCTCTCCTGAGTAGTTCGGGGCACACCCCCTGCTACAACAGCAGGGGTAATTAAGACAACATATTTGCATATCGTAGTGACGCGAATTGAATGTGTCAAACAGTTGTCGTTTACTGCGTGGTAAGTGTTAACCCGAATTTTTGAAGTAAGCGATGGATTTGCCCGTAGATAAGAACACCTTTGATAAAAACTTCTTGTTGTTTTTATGAAAATATATTGTCTTAAATTGGGGTGAAACCTCTGTGCGCTGAGTCCGAGTCGCATGCTGGGTAGGAGGTACCGCCGCGACGGCGTGCGCTGCGTGACTGTCAGGGTTTCGTCCCGTCTGCAGAGCCGGTGGGAGGCGTGAGCTCTGATGTGGGCAAAGGGGGGCGCACGCGACGGTTGTGGCGTGCGACGGCGCTCACCCTGGCCTGAGCGATAGTGAGGGGATGGGTTGTCTGCGCGAGACGAGCGACCGCGCTGCCGCCGGGTCTTGGCGTAGGTCTGGGCGGCGCTGTGGCGTCCGGTGGGCGCCGCGGAGAGAGGAGTCAGGTGCTCTCGCGCACCGTCAGCTCAAACCCCAGATTCACCGAGTTGTGCTCTGGCACCTCGCCGCGCATCAGCGCCAGCAGCATGCGTGCGCTGGCCTCGCCCACGGCGGAGCGTGGCGTGTGTACCGTGGTCAGCGGCGGCAGCATCTGGTCGCTGCCTGCCAGGTCGTTAAAGCCCGCAATGGCCACTTGGCCGGGCACCGACAGACCCAGGCGCTGCGCGGCCAGCAGGCCGCCCTGGGCCAAGTCGTCATTGCAGAAGAACACGGCATCGACACCGGGGCGGGTGCGCAGCAGCTCTTCCAGCAGTTCCCCACCCAGCCGCATCGATGAGGGCTGCGGGCTCAGCAGCTCCAGCTTGGGGTCGTACAGGCCCGCTTCGCGCAGACAGCGGCGGTAGCCCTCTGCGCGCTGCATGGTGCGGGGGTCCAGCTGGGCGGCTACAAAAGCGATCTTTCGGTAGCCACGCGCCAGCAGGTGGTCCGTCATGCTGTGGCCTGCATCCTGCTGCGAAAACCCCACGCAGAACACGCCGGGGGCCGAGGTCATCTCCATCAGGTGCACGCAGGGCACGCCGCTGGCGGCAATCAGGTGGCGCGCGGCCTCGGTGCGGTCAAAGCCGGTGACCAGCAGCCCGGCCGGACGGTGCGCGAGGTAGGTGCGCAGCAGCTGCTCCTCCTCTTGCGGGTCGTAGTGCGTGACGCCGATCAGCGCCTGGTAGCCCTGCGGGAACAGCGTGCGATGCACGGCCTCCAGCACGTCCACAAACAGCGCGTTGGACAGCAGCGGCACCAGCACAGGCACCTGCACGCTGCGCTGTGAAGCGAGTGCGCGCGCTGCGGGGTCGGGCACATAGCCCAATTGCTCAGCGGCGGCTTTTACGCGCTGCACCAGTTCTTGCGCCACGCCGCGTTCTCCCCGCAGGGCGCGGGAGGCAGTGATGGGGCTGACCTCGGCGGCCTTGGCCACGTCGCTCAGCGTGATACGGCCGCTGGAGCGGCGTTTTGTCTCGGGTTTGTTCAAGGGTTAACCCTCATGGGGGTTGGATTTGATCTGGTTAGGATAGCGCTGTCCAGGCTGATGGGCAACGCAACAAGAGCCATTTTGGATGAAGTTGCAGAAGTTGCCACAGATGGTGCGGCATCCAGAGCGGATGCCTTTTTTATGGATTGTTTGGATAGCGCTACCAATATGAGTTTTCAAGCGTCACCGGCTTTTGTGGTCGTCATGGGCGTGGCGGGCTGCGGCAAGTCGAGCCTGGGTTCCGCCCTGGCCCAGGCCGAGGGCCTGCCCCTGATCGAAGGGGACGACCACCATAGTCCCGCCAGCCGCGAAAAGATGCGCCAGGGCATTGCATTGACCGATGCAGACCGTGAAGGCTGGCTGACCACCTTGGGGCAACTGCTGCAAGCCCAGCCCCAGGGCGCGGTGCTTACCTGCTCGGCGCTCAAGAGGGCCTACCGGGACCGCTTGCGCAATGCTTACCCCGGTCTGCGTTTTGTCTTTCTGGAGATCGACCGCGCCAACGCCGGCCAGCGGGTGGCCGCCCGCGCGGGCACCCATTTTTTCTCCAGTGCCTTGGTGGACAGCCAGTTCGCCACGCTGGAATCCCCCGTGGGCGAAACGGGCGTGCTGCGCCTGGATGCATTGCTGGACCTGCCCACGCTGCAACAACAGGCCTCAGCCTGGCTGGCAACGAAGGAGACCGCATGAGTTCCCCTGCACAACATGCCGTGCCACAGAGCCGCTTTGCGCGGATCTCCCAGGTGCTCATGGCCAGCTGCCTGGGCGTGATGGCCGTGGCCGTGTTCATCAACGTGGTGCTGCGTTACGGCTTTGGCAGCGGCGTGGCAGCCAGTGAAGAACTGTCGCGCCTGTTGTTCGTCTGGATGGTGTTCATCGGTGCCGCAGCGGCCTATCCGGCAGGCGA
>NZ_QAIM01000526.1:0-554 GCF_003061035.1 Acidovorax sp. HMWF018 | reverse complement strand
GCCTTTACCAGCCTGGCTGGCCTGCTGGCCAAGCGCCCGGTGGCCTTTGGCCTGCTGACGGCCGTGATCCGGTTGCTGGTGATCAGCGCCAGCGCGATGCTGGCCTGGGGGGCCTGGCAGCAGGTGGTGGTGGGCATGGGCAGCCGCTCGGTCGTCATGGCCTACCCGGCGGCGCTGCTGCCGTTGCCAGCCTTTTTGTGCGCGGTGGCCATTGGTGTGATGGCAACCATCGAATTGATTCAACGCAAGCCGCTGGACCTCGGTCATGGCGCTGAGGTGGAGTGACCATGGGACCCGAAGCGCAGGCTTTTCTTGTTTTTTCGCTGGGCATGCTGGTGCTGATGGGCACGGGCATGAACATGGGCTTGGCCCTGGTGCTCACGGGCGCAGGCATGGCCTGGGTGCTCGACTTCTGGGATGCGCAGTTGCTGGCCCAGAACCTGGTGGCGGGTGTGGACAGCTTTCCGCTCCTGGCCGTGCCCTTCTTCATCCTGGCGGGTGAGTTGATGAACTCCGGCGGCATCAGCCGCCGCATCATCGACATGGCGCAGGCC
>NZ_QAIM01000062.1:0-4096 GCF_003061035.1 Acidovorax sp. HMWF018 | reverse complement strand
GAAAGCCAACAGAATCAACGATCTACCAACACCACCCCCGCGCCAGTGCTGGGTTTGCGTACCGCCAGTTATTGCACTGAAAACGAGGGGACCCCTATTCTGGGAGCGTGCTGCGGGATTGTTGATGCTGCTGGGCGGAGTTGTGATGCTGGCGGGAGTGGTGCTGCGTTTGGCGGAAAGCCACAGTCACAAGCACACCCATGAGCCTATGACCCACGCTCACCCCCACGCACCAGATGTGCACCATCAGCACGTTCACAGAACCTCTTGAGTTCGACCGGATAGCGATGGACATACGCGGTCTGCATCTGACAGGATCCGTTGTCGGATCTGGCGCTAGTCCTTACCTCTTCCAAGAACGCAGCAGCAACGCATTGGTCACCACACTCACGCTGCTGAGGGCCATAGCTGCTCCCGCCACCATAGGATTCAACAGGCCAAATGCAGCCAAGGGGATCCCGACCACGTTGTACGCGAATGCCCAGAAAAGGTTCTGACGGATCTTTGCGTACGTGCGCCGAGAGATGTCGATGGCATCTGCGATCAACGCGGGGTCACCATGCATCAGCGTGATCCCCGCAGCATGCATGGCCACGTCGGTGCCCGTGGACATGGCAATTCCCACATTCGCCGCAGCCAGAGCGGGCGCGTCGTTGATGCCGTCACCCACCATCGCAACGTGCCTGCCACCTGACTTGAGCTGCGCCACGATATCCGCCTTGCCTTCCGGCAGCACATCAGCACGAACCTGATCGATGCCCAACGCGCTGGCTACTGCGCTTGCGCTTCCCTTGTTGTCCCCGGTGACCAGGACGGTCTGGATGCCCAGAGCATGCAGTTGGGCAATGGCTTTTTGTGAGCTGGGCTTCACGGTGTCTCCAAATGCCAATAGTCCCATCACTTCTGGCGCATCGGTCACGTCAGCCAACCAGGATACCGTGCGGCCCTCTTGCTGCATCTGTGCTGCAGCCCCGGTCAGACTGGCCATGTTGACACCCAACTCCTCCATGTAACGTGTACTCCCGAGGCGGATCTGGCGTCCTTTTATGACAGCAGACATGCCTCTGCCAGCTACCGCTGTGACCTCAGTGGCCCGAGGAACGGTCACACCCTGGGTGCGTGCAGCGTCCATCACGGCCTTTGCCAGTGGATGCTCGCTGCCGTTCTGAATGGCCGCAGCAAACGGCAGTAACTGATCCTGGAGGCCTTCGGCAGGCATCGCAGCCGTCAAAGTGGGCTTTCCCTCGGTCAGGGTGCCGGTCTTGTCGAACGCCACGGTGTCGATGCGGTGGGCAACCTCTAGTGCTTCTGCATCCTTGATCAGAATACCGTGGCGTGCTGCAACGCCGGTGCCCGCCATGATCGCGGTGGGAGTAGCCAAGCCCAGCGCACAAGGGCACGCGATCACAAGTACCGCGACGGCATTCAGGATTGCCTGCTCCCAGTTGCCAGTGGCGAAGCCCCAGCCCATCAGAGTGATGGCTGCAAGGCCGAGCACCACAGGCACAAAGACTGCACTCACTTCATCCACTATCCGCTGGATGGGAGCCTTTTTTGCCTGGGCCGACTCCACCATTCGTACGATTCTAGACAGGGTTGACTCAGCGCCAATGGCGGTCGTCCGTACAAGCAGTAAGCCTTCTGCGTTCACGGCGCCCCCCGTCACCTTGTCGCCGACATGCTTCGCCACAGGCAGGCTCTCTCCGGTGATCAATGACTCATCCACCTGGCTGGCGCCTTCGATCACCGAGCCGTCTACCGGGACTCTCTCCCCTGGGCGGACAACCACCGTATCACCTACTTTCACGCGTGAGAGTGGTTGATCAATGTCACCGGCATCAGTGCGCACACGCGCAATTTCTGGGCGCAGCGCATGCAGCGCCCGGATCGCTTCCGTGGTTTGCCGTTTGGCTCGGGCTTCCAGCCACTTCCCGAGAAGGACTAGCGTGACGATGACAGCGGAGGCTTCAAAGTACAGGTGGGGCGTCCCGTGCTCAGCGTGCTTGAACAGCAGGTACAAGCTCAAGCCGTACCCGGCCGACGTACCCAATGCGACCAGCAGATCCATGTTGCCTGCGCCTGCACGAAGAGCCTTCCAGCCAGCGCGGTAGAACCTCGCGCCCAGCCAGAACTGCACAGGGGTGGCCAGGGCCAGTTGAATCCAGCCGTTGAGTGTCCAGTCTTGACCGAACAGCATGCCAAGCATGGGCAATACCAGGGGGAAGGACAGACCAGCGGCTAGAGCGACAGGCCACCAGGGCGCCGACGGCTTGTCGTGTTCAGTGGAAGTGCTCGTATCCGCAACCTGTGCCTCATAGCCCACCTTAACAACGGCGGCTACCAGGCGTTCGGGAGGCAATCCTGCATCGAAACGAACCTGCGCACGCTCCGTGGCTAGATTGACTTCCGCGTGCTTGACGCCTGGTACACCCTTCAGCGCTTTTTCGACACGTCCCACGCACGACGCGCAGGTCATCCCACCGATCAACAGCTCCACGGACTCTTCCGCTATTGCGTATCCAGCCTTTTCGACAGCCGCAGCCAAGGCCGGGACCGGCACCGTGGAGGCGGCAACCACGGAGGCGCGCTCAGTAGCAATATTCACGGTCACCTCACGGACCCCAGGGACGGCTTTGAGGGCCTTTTCAACCCGTCCAACGCAAGAGCCGCAGGTCATGCCAAGTATCGGAAGATTCAGGTGTGCGATCGACAGTGAGGCGGACGGCCCCGCTTCATGGGCAGAGGTATTCATAGCAATCTCCATGTGGTGTTCAACTCCGGCGTTATCCGGCAGAGTTCGTACTTTCAGGGTTGACACGATGGGAGACGCAAGCGAGTCGGCGCTCCTTGTTTGGATATCTATCTGGCCACTTGACCTTGCCCCAGTGGCAAACCGGAGACTGAAAGCCTCTTAACTTTTTCCAAGAGGTGAAAAATGCATGAATTCCAACTCCCCGACATGACCTGCGGACACTGTGCTGGGATGGTGAGCCAGACGCTTCAGATGACAGACCCTGAATGTAAAGTGCAGGTGGACATGTCCAAACGCATGGTCACTGTGCAAAGCGCGGAAGATCGCAAGACACTGGTCGAGGCGCTGACCGAGGCTGGATATCCGCCCGCCTGATCTAGGCTTTACAAAACGTAGTATTCGGAGCGCTTGACATTGACACGGTGGTAAGGGCCAAAGTCCTTGCTACCGTGTTATTCCATTGCACAGGAGCATCCATGACCACACTCATGAACATCGGCGAAGCGGCCAAAGCGGCAGGTGTATCGGCCAAGATGATCCGCCACTACGAGCAAACAGGTTTGTTGCCAGAAGCTGAGCGCAGTGAGTCTGGCTATCGAAAATACGGTGAGCGCGAAGTTTCGGTACTGCGTTTCATCCGCCAGTCGCGCCGCCTCGGGTTCTCAATGCCCCAGATTGCGGAGTTGATCGGCCAATGGGGTGACACGCACCGCACCAGTCGGCAGGTAAAGGCGATTGCGGAGCGCCATCTGGCGGATCTGGAGGAGAAGCTGCGGGAGATTATCGAGATGAAATCAGCCTTGGAGCAGTTGGTTTCTGTGTGCGCTGGCGACGACCACTCGAACTGCGCAATTCTTGACAACCTGGCGGCGGACAGCCCCTCGAAGCCCAACCACAACGCAAGTTTCGTCAAACCGACTCGGCGCGGAGCCAAGGTTTCCAGAGCGCACTCTGGTGTGACCGACACGCCAACGAACAGCCATCTAGACCTCATGACGTGGATGCGCGGAGTCCACGCACATCGGAGCGGGCACTGAACTAGGCCCTGAGGGGGCTTGCGAAGCCATCACCTTGCACCACGATTGCGGCCCGCCCGTACTTGGGTGGGCCACGCTTGTGGCCCACCCGTTTGCATTACTTAGGCGTGGAGCCCGGAGTGGCTTCCTTGTGCGGCATGGCTTCACGCGCATTGGCCTTTTCCTGACCACGGGCTTCGGCCTTGCTGGTGTCCGCAAGGCCAGAGCCTTCACCTCGCGCTGTACCGCCATCCTTGATCTGCTTCACACCGGTTGCAGGACGGGCTTTCTTGTGGTCTTCGCCATGCGCTTGCGCCTTGGAGTTGGT
>NZ_QAIM01000061.1:0-2147 GCF_003061035.1 Acidovorax sp. HMWF018 | reverse complement strand
GTCCCGAGGCCCGGTCAAGGCCAGGAGGGAGGGCCGCGCGGCGCGCGGGCGGGATGGCCCGAAACCCGTGTGATCCTGGGTTACCGGCTGGTCGGAGATTTTACGGTGAGGTAGTGCCGTGCGTATAGCCCCCCAGGCCTTGTCCTGGCCTTGACCGGGCCTCGGGACCGCGTGGCGAGCCCGACCTGCGCGCGGGGTGTCGCGCTACAGCGTGAGCGCGGCCAAGGCGGCCAGCGGGGCCGTCTCGGCACGCAGCACACGCGGGCCCAGCGTGACGGGGGCGAAGCCGTGGTGCAGCGCCAGGTCTTCTTCCGCAGCGCTCAGCCCGCCCTCGGGACCCGAGAGGAACAGCACGGGGCGCTGGCCATCCGCGCTGCCCGTGGCCTCGCGCAGCGGCACGGTACCGGCCCGCAGCGACAGCAGCAGGCGCTGGGGAGTGTCCCGTGTCTCGGGAGATGTCAGGCCCTGCCCTGGTGAACGCAGCCACCCCGCCAGGTCGATGGCGGCGTGCACCACCGGTACGCGGTTGCGGCCGCACTGCTCGCAGGCGGCCACGGCCACGGCCTGCCAGTGGGCGATCTTCTTGTCGGCGCGCTCGCCCTTGAGCTTGAGCACGCTGCGCTCGGCCACCAGCGGGGTGATGCTGGCCACGCCCAGTTCGGTGGCTTTCTCGACCAGCCAGTCCATGCGCTCGTTGGCGGTGATACCCGCCAGCAGGTGCACGGCGCGGGGCGCCTCGCGCTCGATGGCGTGGTGCGCCCCCACCAGCACGCGCACATCGCTGCGGCCCATCTTGACCACGGTGGCATCGAACTCGCCGCCCGGGTCGGCCGCGCTCTGGCCGCCGTGGAACAGCGTGATGCTGTCACCAGGCTGCAGGCGCAGCACCTGCACATGGCGTGCAGCGCCCGGGGGCAGGTCCAGCTCGGCGCCGGTGACCAGGGCGGCCGGGCAATGGAAACGGGGCATTTGCTATCTTTGTAATAGCTGCTAGCGCATGATTTGTCTGCGCTTGAGCCGGTTTTTACTTGATTTATGGGGGTGTGCCGTGCGTGCAGGCGGCCAGGGCTACATCCGGCCGTACGCAAAGCCCACCACGGGCTCGGTGCCTTCGATCTGGTCCAGCATCTTGAGCAGGGGCCCCAGCTGGCGGTAGCGGTTGGCGGTGGCGCGGATGTAGGCGATGAAGCGGGGCGCATCGGCCAGGTACTTGGGCTTGCCGTCGCGCAAGGTCAGGCGCGCAAAAATGCCCGCGACCTTGAGGTGCCGCTGCAGGCCCATCCACTCCACCGCGCGGTAGAACTCGCCAAAGTCATCGCCCCAGCCGCTGGCGCTGGTGGCGCCCAGCAGTCCGGCCTTGCGCGCCTTTTCCCAGTAACGCACGGTAATGTCGATGACGAATTCTTCTTCCCAGCTGATGAACGCATCGCGCAGCAGGCTGGCAATGTCATAAGTGATGGGGCCGTAGACCGCGTCCTGGAAATCCAGCACGCCCAAGGGGGCGCCCTGTGCGGCAGGTGCCATCAGGTTGCGGGTCATGAAGTCGCGGTGCACATACACCTGCGGGGCGGCCAGGTTGTGCGCCACGATGGCGTCAAAGGCGCTGCTCAAGGTGGCCTGTTGCTTGTCATCCAGCGTGACGCTGCGGTGCTGGGCGAGGTACCAGTCGGGGAACAGCGCCAGCTCGCGGCGCAGCAACGCCTCGTCGTAGGCGGGCAGCACACCGGGGGTGGACGCCTTTTGCCACTGCAGCAGCACATCGGTGGCCTGCTGGTACCAGGCGTAGGCGTCCTGGGGTTTTTCGGGGTTCAGCCGCTCGATCACCGTCTGGTGGCCCAGGTCGGACAGCAGCATGAAACCGGTGGGCGTATCAAACGCCAGGATCTGCGGCACGTTCAGCCCGGCGGCGGCCATCAGGCCCTGCACCTGCACAAACGGCTGGCAGTTTTCCTTGTCGGGCGGCGCGTCCATGACGATGCGGCTGGCGCCCGTGGCTGTGTCGATGCGCAGGTAGCGGCGGAAGCTGGCATCGGCCGAGGCGGGGCGCAGCGTGGCAGGCAGCAGCTGGTGGGGGCCCACGAGAGGCGCCAACCAGGCTTCGAAGGCCGCGCGGCGGGCTGCATCAGGCCAGCTGACAGGGGTGGAGG
>NZ_QAIM01000525.1:1229-2301 GCF_003061035.1 Acidovorax sp. HMWF018 | reverse complement strand
GTGCCTGGGTCGTGCTTTCGGAATGCTGTCAGCGGGCTTGGTAGTTACCCGGGGGTGGCCCGCTGGCCCGGGTGGTGTTGTGTCAGCCCGCCGCCGCGCAGGCTGCCACGGCGGTGCCGCTGAGCACCGCACCTTCCAGCGTCGCCGGGTAGGGGCCGTCCACATAGTCGCCGCAGGCCGTCAGCCCCGGCAGCACCTGCATGGCGGGCCGCTGCAGGCCGGGGGTGCACGCAAACGTGGCGCGCTTTTCGACCACGGTCTGCGCGGGGCGCAGGCCGGGCAGGCCCAGCTGCGCGGCAGCCTGCTGCAGCACCTGTTGCTCGATGAGCGCCCGGTCGCCGTCGCTGGCGCTCACCACAAAGGCCAGCAAGCCCTGCTGGCCGTCAAGCTGGCCCCGGTCGAACACGAACTGCGCCGGGTGCTCTGCCGTGTTGCGCAGCGCCAGCATGGGCAGGGGCAGGCGCGCGCCGCTGGCGTGGGCGTATACGGTGGTGATGGACTCAAACCGCAAGGCACTGGCGGTGGCGCTCCAGCGGGCGGCAGCGGCCAGGCCCGCCGTGCTGGCAAGGCCCTCGACCAGGCGCGCGGCCTCCCACGAGGGGCAGGCCAGGGTGATGTGGTCGAAGGAGTCGGCTGCTTCGGCGCCCTGCGCTGTACCGACGGCGCCCACAGCCCCCACCAATTGCCAGCGCCCGCTGGGCAGGGGTACAAGCCGCTGGATGCGTTGGCCGGTGACCACCTGGCCCCCTTGCTGCACCAGCCAGCGCACCGCAGCCTCGGGGAACAGCGCGCCCAGGTCGGTGCGGGGCAGCAAAAGGTTGGAGCCGCCGCGTCCGCTGAACAGGCTGTCCTGCAGCACCCGCAAAAACACCTGGCCGCTGGCCTCGCGTGCGGGGGTGTTGAGTGCCGACACGCACAGCGGGTCGATGAACTCGGCCATCAGCCGGGGCGTGAGCGGGGCACACAGGTCTGCCACCGAGGTGTGGGGCGCGCAGCGAAAGCCGCGCAGCTGCCAGGCGGTGGCCGTGCGCAGTAGGGCGACCTTGTCTTGCCAGCCCCAGCCTTTGGCACG
>NZ_QAIM01000525.1:0-1213 GCF_003061035.1 Acidovorax sp. HMWF018 | reverse complement strand
GGCGGGGTCTATGCCCACCAGGCGCATCAGGCGCAGGCTCTCGGTGTAGGCGCCAATCAGGATGTGCTGGCCGTTGTCCAGCGTGGCCGCTGTGCCATCGGGCAGCACGCCCGGCACGGCGCGGGCGCGGCCACCCACGGTGCGAGCGGCCTCGAACACGGTGACCTGGCGGCCAGCCTGCCGGTGGGCGATGGCCGCAGCCATGCCGGCCCAGCCAGCCCCGATGACGGCGACTTTCTGCGGTGCCACGCCGGGCTACATCCTGCCCAGGGCTTGCATCTTCCAGGCCAGCCAGAACTTGCGCAGCGGCGTGAGGCGGATGCGCTGGTGCAGCACCTGGAAGTTTTCGTGCTCGATCTCGCGCAGCAGGGTGCGGTAGATGCTGGCCATCATCAGGCCGGGCTTTTGGGTGCGGCGGTCTGCGTCGGGCAGCAGGGCAAAGGCCTCGTCGTACAGCCGGTGAGCGCGCTCGGCCTGAAAGCGCATCAGCGCCGTAAAGCGGTCGGAGTAGGTGCGCTTCAAGATCTCGTGCGCCTTCACATCGAACTGCTGCAGCTCGCTGACCGGCAGGTAAATGCGGCCCAGCATGGCGTCTTCGCCCACGTCGCGGATGATGTTGGTGAGCTGGAATGCCAGGCCCAGCCGGTGTGCGTATTCGGTGGTGCGCGGGTCGGTCTGGCCGAAGATGCGCGCTGCGACTTCGCCCACGACGCCCGCCACCAGGTGGCAGTAGCCCTGAAGACCTGCAAAGTCGAGGTAGCGCGTCTGCTCCAGGTCCATCTGGCAGCCGTCAATCACGGCCTGCAGGTGGCGCTGTTCGATGCCGTAGTCGGCCGCCAGCGGCATCAGCGCCAGCATCACGGGGTGCGTGGGCTGGCCCGCGTAGGCCTTGCTCACTTCGGCCTGCCACCAGGCCAGCTTGGTGCGGGCCACGCCAGGGTCGCTCACTTCATCGACCACATCGTCCACTTCGCGGCAAAACGCATAGAACGCCGTGATGGCCGCGCGGCGCGGAGCAGGCAGAAAGAGAAAGGCGTAATAGAAGCTGCTGCCCGAGGCCACGGCTTTTTGCTGTACGTACTGCTGCGGTGTCATGGGGCGAGATTGTCCCATGGCGCACCGGGGCGGGCCGGTTGTCGGGGTTTGAGGTGTTTTCGGGCTGATGCGCTAGTGCCGCATGCCCTGGTTGCTATGCAAATAATAGCTTCAGGGA
>NZ_QAIM01000524.1:0-13238 GCF_003061035.1 Acidovorax sp. HMWF018 | reverse complement strand
ACGCGCCGGCATTCGACGCTCGGCTATCTCAGTCCCGTACAGTTCGAGAAAGCTCAAGAAGCTTAGGTCGGTGTCAACGGAACCGGCAGCAGCCCAGCCTTGGCACCTTCAGGGGAGGTTTGAAACCATACAGCGCGATTCATAGATCAGATTCCTTCTATGTCAATGAGGGGCGGAGGCCGACCGCGACCTCCTGCTCACAAGACGTTTGACATGAGGGCTCTGTGACACCTGTTGAAGAAAATCGCGGCGAACAACCGCGCGCTGCGAGCGTTGTTTTGCTCCTCGGACGGGTTCGATCAGTGAGGATTCGGCGCTGTCAGCATGTCGCTGTAGCGTTTGAGGCTGGCTAACTTCTCAGGATTGCGCTGTATCCGCACATGCGTGATGCGACCACCTTCGAACTCAAAGGCCTGGACGGACTCTAGTTCGTCTTGCAGATAGCGCAAGAGAGCCCATTCACCGTTCAAGAAGGCCAGTTCCAGTCGCATGTTTCTGCCATGCCGTAGGTAGTGCGCGTAATACAGTTGGGCAATACGCTGGGCGCCGCTCAAGGGGTGGCGCAAGCTTGGCCCCTTATTGCCAAAGTCGCCCACAAGGGCTGCCTCTTCGGCCAACAGGGCGCGAATCCCGCTGAAATCACCGTCCATGATGGCCTGTATCAGACGATGCAGAAGTGCGTACTGCTCCTTGGGCGGCGTTCGCGACCGCTGCTGCTCTGAGCCGCGCGCTGCCGCCAGCCGTTGCTTTGCACGATGCACGATCTGACGGGATGCCGCCTCACTCTTGTCGATGGCTGCGGCTACATGCTCGTAGTCGACGTCAAAGACCTCCCGAAGCAAGAACGCAGCGCGTGCCTCTGGCGTCAGGCAATCGAGCAGCACCAGGAAGGCGACGGAAACGTCATCGGCGATTTCGTGGATTTGCTCCGGGGAGGCTGGACCGTCGCTGATCAGTGGCTCAGGAAGCCAGAGGCCCGGATAGGCTTCCCGTCGTAGCTTGGCAGCACGCAAGCGGTCAATTGCCATGCGGGTGGTAACCGTGACAAGCCAAGCCTCTGGAACGAGCACCACTTCACGCTGATCTTCGGCTTCATCATGCCAACGCAGCCATACATCCTGCACCAAGTCTTCAGCCTCTTCGAAGGACCCAAGCATTCGATAGCCGAGGGCCATGAGCTTGGGGCGCGAGCGCGAAAAGGCTTGTTCAGACGATGGAGACAAGGTCACCTCTAAGATATCCCAGCTACCGCCAAGCCGTCACCTCAACGCAGCGACGGACGGAGTGGACGAAACTCAACTGAGCACGAATGAATCGGCTCAATCCTAACGGTAATGGAGTCTTACAAACGTTGCGCGACGGCATGCGCCCCTGCTGGGCGGGTAGCCGTTGTAAGGACTGCTGTTGGGCGCTGAACCAGCGCTTCTTCCAGAGTCTGCTTTGGGCGCAGATCTGCCGCCCGGGAACGGCATCACGTCCCGTCCTTCAAGACTCTCGTTCACCGAAGCTACAGCGCTCGCGTTGACCACGAACTAAAGATCAGTGACGCACCCAACGAAACACCAGTGACGTGCGTAGCGATTATCCCTATGTGAATTAGCGATCTAGCGAGGATGCAACCCGAGAGATCAAAGGTGTTCCGCTCCTGTGCGCCTTGAAATCTCAAGGATGGACTGCTTCTCGCGCAGGATCCATCGTTTGATGATACTGAGTTTCACCACGTCTACTCTGCCTGAAATCTGCGGCTTTCAGCAACAGCATTTCAGGACAAGTATTTGAATGAATTTCAAATGAAATGACCCTATGACCTTGGGGAGTACCTGGCGGGATTTATTACTCATGCAATATCCAGGGGAAGCATTAGCCACTTAATCGACAAACTGTTGTGCTAGGCGTAAGGCAACCTTGCTTCGAATTGGACTGGGCTGCCACCCATCAAGGTAGGCTTGTACCATGCTTCGGCCTTGGCTGATAAGATCAAAGCTTTGTTTTGAATCGATCCAATGCTTTATGGATCCATTAATAATAATTGTCAGGCCTAGCATGGCGGTTTCAAGATCGATTTCTTCTCGCACCATCCCCAATGAAATTGCGCGAAGCCACTCCCTTCTCATGCAACTTGTGTAGCTATTTATCGTCCTCGGGCTGCATGCCACTAATTTTGATGATGTACGGACTATTTGCTGGATTTTGGAATCACCGCTCGCTTGCAGCAAGAGACTCTCTGAGATCACTCGTAAATTAGTTAATGGGTTGGAGCAGATATCAAATTCCGCGTCGAAGCTTGTAATGGACCAGCCACCTTCCAGCCTCAAACGAATGAACTTTATGAGATTCCCTCTGCTTGAGAAATGCCAGTAGATAGCTCCTCGAGTAACCTGCGCCTCATTTGCGATTCTTTGAAGGGAGCATCCTGCCCCTTCTTCTAAATAAACTCTCTCCGCGGCTTCCAGTATGGAGTTGCGAGTAAGCTGCGCTTCATCACGGGTTTTTCGGGCCATTGCGGTTCCTTACCTTTCTAGTGCCTTGGGTCATACAGCTTTTCTGAGGCAAGCCAGTGCCTAGCAGTTTTATGAGTGCCGACATTTCGAAGGGATTAACTAGTGGGCAAGAAATAAAATCCAAGAAATATCATCAGGAATTCCTGTTGGAGTCCATTCGTTTAGTTGACGGCGCATCAGCCTGACGGCTGATGCGATTTCATTTCTTCAAGGATTCCACCCACCCCCTAGTGCTTTGTAGAGCGTCACGCCATTGGTCAGGCCGGCCAGACGGGTTGTGATCTGCCCCTGGCGCGCGCTGTACCAAGTCCGCTGGGCGTCCAGGACATCCAGATAGCTGTCCACTCCGCGCACGAAGCGGGCATCGGACAAATGCAAGGCCTCGCCGCTGGCTTCCGTCAGCGAGTTCTGGGCATCCAACTGCTGAACCAGTGTCTTGCGCAAAACCAGCGCGTCTGCCACCTCCTTGAACGCCGTCTGAATGGCCTTCTCGTACTGCGCGATCGCAATGTCCCGCGACGCGATGGAGCTGTCGAGATTGGCCCGGTTGCTGCCGGCGTGGAAGATCGGAAGGCTGAGTTGCGGAATGAAACTCCAGGTGCCCGATCCACCCTTGAAAAGGCCTGATAGCTCAGCACTGCTCGTGCCCGCCGAGGCCGTCAAGCTGATGCGTGGATAGAAGGCTGCGCGCGCCGCCCCGATGCTCGCCGTGGCCGCCTTCAACTCGTGCTCCGCTTGCAACAGGTCTGGTCGACGAAGGAGCAGCTCCGATGACAAACCAGCGGATAGCTCGGGAAGCGCATCCGGCAACTCTCCCAGTCGGCGAGGCACGAACTCATCTGGGACTGGCGCACCGAGGAGCAGCGACAAGGCGTTGCGGTCTTGCGCCACTTGGCCGGTGTACCGGGCGACGTCCACGCGCGCACTGTCCACACTCGTCTGCAACTGCCGCAGTGTCAGGGCCGATGCGGTGCCCAACTCGAAGCGACGTTTCGTGAGGTCGTAGGACTCGCTTTGCGCACGCAGCGTCTCCTGCGCCAACGCCAGTCTGTCGATATCGGCAGACCACGTCAGATAGGTGGTGGCCACCTCTGCGATCAGGCTGATCTGGGTGCTGCGTTGCGCCTGCTCCGTTGAAAGGTACTGCTCCAAGGCTTGCGTGCTGAGGTTCTTCACGCGTCCGAAGAAGTCCAGCTCATAGGCACTGACACCCAGACCTGCGCTGTACTGATGGCTGGTCATGGCCGCACCGGTGCTTGACAAGTCGGCTGGTGTGCGCGCGCCGGAGCCACTACCTGTGGCGTTGACCGCTGGAAGGCGCGCCGCATCCTGAATGCGGTATTGGGCCCTGGCCTTCTCAATGTTGAGGGCGGCCACGCGCAGGTCGCGGTTGTTGGCCAGCGACAGCTCAATCAGACCGCGCAGACGCGCGTCTTCAAAGAAGTCTTGCCAGGCCACAGCAGGCGCTGGGCTGGCTGTTGTCGCGGCGTCGCTTGTCGAATACTGCTGTGGCACGGGCGCCGCAGGCCGCTGGTACTCGGGAGCCAAGTTGACACAGCCGGTCAGCAGCATGACAGCCGTCAGCGTGGCCAGATGGAAAAACGTCGAGAGATTTCGCATATCAGTGGCCTCCGTTCGTTGCAGGCACAGCAGATACCGTGGAAGCACGCGGCTTCCAGCGGTCAGACAACTTCTGAACGAAGACAAAGAAGAGTGGGACAAAGAAGATGGCGAGCACCGTGCCGGAGACCATGCCCCCGACCACGGCCGTTCCAAGAGCGTTCTGCGCGCCGGCACCGGCACCCGAGCTCAGCATCAGTGGCAGGACGCCCAGGATGAAAGCCAGCGATGTCATCAAGATGGGCCGCAGCCGCATCCGCGCCGCAGCAATGGCGGAGTCCCAGAGGCTCATGCCCTGTGCGTGCAGGTCCTTCGCGAACTCCACAATCAAGATGGCATTCTTGGAAGCTAGGCCCACGGTCGTGAGCAAGCCCACCTGGAAGTACACGTCGTTCATCTTCCAAGTCAGCAGTGCGGCTACCAAGGTACCCAGCACGCCCAGCGGCACAGCCAGAATCACAGCAAAAGGAACGGACCAGCTCTCATAGAGTGCAGCCAGACACAGGAACACTACCAGGATGGAGATGGCGTACAGCAGGCCCGCTTGACCACCGGATTCGCGCTCTTGTCGAGACACACCCGTCCATTCATAGCCGATACCTGCGGGAAGTGCAGCGGCGTGCCGCTCGACCAGTTCCATGGCTTGGCCGCTGGACAGCGCTCCAGGCATGGCCATACCGAGAATCTCCACCGAAGGAACACCGTTGTAGCGCTCGAGGCGCGGAGAACCCGACGTCCAGGTCGCTGTGGCAAACGCGTTGAACGGGACCATTGCACCGCTGGAGTTGCGGACGTACCAGTGGTCAATGTCACCAGGCAGCATGCGGAACGGCGCATCGGACTGGAGGAACACCTTCTTCACCCGGCCGTTGTCGATGAAGTCGTTCACATAGCTGCTACCCCATGCGGCCGAGAAGGTCTCGTTCACATCGCTCATCGACAGGCCCAAAGCACCAACCTTGTGCTCATCAATGTCCAGGCGAAGCTGTGGCGCATCCTCCATACCATTCGGGCGCACGGCCACTAGGCCCGGCTCTTTACGCAAAGCATCCAGCAACTGGTTGCGGGCCTGCATGAGAGCTTCGTGGCCAAGATTGGCTCGGTCTTGCAGCATCAGGTCAAAGCCGCTGGCGTTACCCAGTTCAGACACGGCAGGGGGGGCAAAAGCGAACACCGACGCGTTCTTGATGCTTGACAGCGTTCCCATGGCTTTGTTCGCGACGGCTGCTGCCTTGAGCTCCGGTTTGGTGCGCTGATCCCAAGGCTTGAGCTTCACGAAAGCAAAGGCCGTGTTCTGTCCGCTACCGGCAAAGCTGAAGCCTGCCACGGCCATGACTGCATCAACAGCCTCCTTCTGTTCTTCCAGGAAGTGATGTTCAACCTGCTTCAGCACATCCAGCGTCCGCTCTTGCGTAGCGCCTGGTGGCAGCTGAACAATGGTGAACAGCGTGCCCTGGTCTTCCTCGGGAAGGAAGCCCGCCGGAATCTTCATGAACACGAATGCGATGGCGGCCACCAGCACGGCGTAGCCAATCAGGTAGCGACCACCACGGCGAAGCATGTGGTGAACGATGCCCTGGTAGCCACGATTGCTGCGGTCAAACGCTCGGTTGAAGGCGCCGAAAAATCCCTTGTTGGTCAGCACATGGCCCTTGGCCACGGGCTTGAGCAAGGTGGCGCAGAGTGCAGGCGTCAGAATCATCGCCACCAGCACCGACAGGGTCATAGCCGAGACGATGGTGATGGTGAACTGGCGGTAGATGACGCCCGTGGAGCCGCCAAAGAAGGCCATAGGCACGAAAACCGCAGCCAGCACCAGAGCCACCCCAACCAACGCGCCGCTGATCTGACCCATCGACTTTCTCGTCGCCTCAAGAGGAGACAGACCTTCCTCGCTCATCACGCGCTCAACGTTCTCGACCACCACAATGGCGTCGTCTACCAATAGGCCGATGGCAAGCACCATCGCCAGCATGGTCAGGGTGTTGAGCGAGTATCCGAACGCTGCCAGCACGCCAAAGGTGCCAAGCAGAACCACAGGGACCGCAATGGTCGGAATCAGCGTGGCGCGGAAGTTCTGCAAAAACAGGTACATCACGAGGAAGACGAGCACCACCGCCTCGATGAGGGTCGTGACCACTTCCTGGATCGAGATGCGCACGAAGGGGGTGGTGTCATAAGGCTTGACGACCTTCATCCCCTGCGGGAAGAACTTGCTCAGCTCATCCAGGCGGGCGTCGATGCCCTTGACGGTGTCGAGTGCATTGGCACCCGATGCCAATTTGATGGCCAGGCCGGCAGACGGTTTGCCGTTGTAGCGAGCGACCGTCGCGTAGCTCTCGCTCCCTCGCTCGATGCGAGCCACATCGCGCAGGCGGACAGACGAGCCATCAGCTTGCGTGCGCAGCAGAATTTCTTCGAACTCGCTGGCCGTCTTCAGGCGCGTCTGGGCCGTGATGGTGGCATTGAGGTCATGGTGCTTTACGGCTGGCAGGCCACCAAGTTGGCCCGCCGACACCTGGGCGTTCTGCGCCTGGATGGCAGTCTTCACATCCAGCGGTGTGAGCTTGAAGCTGCTCAACTTGCTGGGGTCCAGCCAGATGCGCATGGCGTACTGGGAACCGAACAGCGTGGTATCGCCAACACCTTCAACGCGGCTGATCGCATCCTGCACATTGGCAGCCACGTAGTCCGACAGGTCGGAATCGCTCATCTTGCCGCCTTCGGACACGAAGGCCAGCACGTTGAGGAAGTTGTTGGCCGACTTCGTGACCTGGATACCCTGCTGCTGCACTTCCTGCGGCAGCAGTGGCGTGGCCAACGAGAGCTTGTTCTGCACCTGCACCTGCGCGGTGTCGGGATTGGTGCCCGTCTCGAACGTCAGCGTAATGGTGACGCTGCCGGAAGATTCACTGGTCGAAGAGATATAGGACAGCCGGTCCAGACCCTTCATCTTCTGTTCGATGATTTGGGTAACGGTGTCCTCCAAGGTCTTGGAGGACGCCCCAGGGTAAGTCGCTGAGATGGCGATGGCTGGTGGGGCAATGGTTGGATACTGGGCGATGGGCAGAGTCAAAACTGCCATCACCCCAGCTAGCATCGTGATGATGGCCAGCACCCACGCGAAGATGGGTCGGTCGATAAAGAAGCGCGCCATGGTGTTTTCTTCGCGTCAGATCACAGCAGCGGTTTGGCTGGAGTGGGGGATTCGGTAGCGAAGGCTTCAACGGCCTTTCCCGTTTGTGCCTTCTGCTGACCTTCAACGATGACGCGGTCGCCTGCTTTCAGTCCATCTTTGACGAGCCATTGATTGAGGATGGCGCGGTCCGTGGCGATAGGGCGCTGCTCCATCTCGTTGTTGGCGTTGACCACATAGGCATACGGCTTGCCCGTCCCGTCCCTGCCAACGGCCTGCTGCGGAACTAGAAGTGCTTTCTCGATTACGCCTTCCTCGATGATGGCGCGTGCGTACATTCCGGGGAGAAGCTCCCCTTGGGGGTTGGGGAACTCGATGCGAATGGTGACGGCACCGGTTCCCTGGTCGACCGTGATGTCCGAGAACTGGAGCTTTCCAGTATGGGCATAGCTACTGCCATCCTCCAATATGAGGCGCACCTTGGCGGAGCCGTTTTTCATCGCACCGGTCCCGAGCGAGCGACGCAGGCCAATCAATGCAGCGCTCGTTTGCGTGACGTCCACATAGATGGGGTCCAACTGCTGCACCGTCGTCAAGGCATTGCTCTGGTTAGCGGTGACTAGCGCACCCGGCGTAACTGTGGAGCGGCCAATTCGTCCGCTGATGGGCGACGCAATGCGCGTGTAGTCCAGGTTGATGCGCTGGTTGTTAACAGTGGCGCGCGCTGACTCTACTTCTGCGTCGGCCTGGAGCAAGGCTGCCTGCGCGTCATCGGCATCCTGTTGGCTCACCGCCTTGATTTTCACCAACTCACCATAGCGCTCAGCCTTCAGTTTGGCGACGGCCAAGTTGGCCTGGGCCTTGGTTAGGGCTGCCAGGGCGTTGTCTACGTTGGCCTTATAGGTTGCGGCATCAATCACGTAGAGCAGTTCACCCGCCTTTACATCACTCCCTTCCTTGAACCGGCGTTGCTGTACCAGCCCAGTTATCTGGGGGCGTACTTCGGCTATCAGAGCAGGTGCGACGCGGCCTGGCAGTTCGGTGGTCAATGCGAGCTGCTGCTCTTCCAAAGTGACCGTGTTGACCTTCGGTGTTCCACCTAGTCCCATATCTGGTGGGCGGGGTGCTTCGCCACACGCGGTGATGGCCAGCGCTGAAGCAACCGCCGTTGCGGTAACAGAGAGGGTAGGCAGCGCATGAACACACGCCCTAAGCGATCGAGACAGCAACGTCATTTCTAGCTCTATAAATGTACCAGACGGTACGGTATTTGAATTATCCGATTGACGTCCGTCGGATGTCAAGGAAAAATAGACCGACCAGTACGTTTAAGGAGTTTTTTGTGAAAGTGCGCACCGAAGCTCGGAGGGAGGCAATCCTGGAGGTGGCCTCGCAGGTGTTCTTGGAGCTTGGTTTCGAGAGAGCCTCGATGTCGGAGATCGTCAAGCGTATTGGCGGATCGAAATCGACGATCTATGGCTACTTCCCATCCAAAGAGGCCCTATTTCTTGCCGTCAGTCATGCGGCCGGCGAGCGTCACATGGCGTCGTCGATCTCCGAGTTGGAAAGTTACGCGGGGCAGGGCCTTAGAGAGACATTGACGGGTTTTGCCCAACAACTGCTGGTTTTTCTGGGCAGCCGCGAAGCCATTGCAGCTCATCGCATGGTGCTAGGAGCTACTGCGGACTCGGACATTGGTCAAATGTTCTATGAGTCAGGACCAAAAAGGGGGCAGCAAGCAGTTGCGGAGCTACTTCAGCAGGCGATGGACCATCGTGAGGTGCGTGTGATGGACCCGTGGCTCGCGGCGCAGTACTTCGGTGCTATCGTGAATGCAGAGTTCCAGCATCGCTGGTTCCTACCCGATGCGCCTGCCATCTCGCAGCTGCAGGCACGCGAAGCTGCAGGTCGGGCGATCGATGTTTTTGCTCGAGCCTTTTTCCTTGATAAGAGCTGATTATCAAACTTGCCATAGTTCGGCAAACCACTGACTGGTATACATCACATGCGAGGACTGACCATGAATAGGTTCAAGAACTTTTCTGCAAACGTAGCCATCACTGCATCGCTGCTCTGTTCAACTGCCCCGCTGGTGCATGCTGAAATGAAGTTTGTGTCAGCTAATGAGCAGCCAAAGCTGCTGCAGAGCAGTGATGCCCAACTCGAAAAGAATAAAAGACTGGTGTTTGACTTCTGGCGTGAAGTGTTTGAAGGAGGCCATATGGATTTGGCAGAGAGGTATCTCTCTGACGGGTACATTCAACACAACCCTAATGTACCGAGCGGACGGAAGGGTTTTGTTGAGGCCTTCTCCAAGGTAAAAAAACCCCAACCTATTGCCTCATATATTCAGTCCCCGTTAGTTGCGATTACGGCTGAGCGAGATCTTGTCGTTCTAAGTTTTGGAAAAGAGTATCCAGATCCCAAAGATCCCACGAAGACCTACCGTACAACTTGGTTCGACATGTTCCGTATCGAGGATGGAAAAATAGCGGAGCACTGGGACCCAGCCTTGCGCCGTTAAAAACTTCTGCGATGCAGTTTTGCGAAGTCGTCTAATCTAAATGCAGCGGGTCACCGCATTCTTATAAATCCGAATAATGACAAACAGTCTGAAAGAGCTACTAGCCGAGAAGGAAAAACTAGATGCAGAGATTACAAGCGCTCGTAAAAAAATCTCATCTGAAGCGCTAGGGAAGGTCTGCACGAATCGCTTTGAGCTGTGTTTCATCCAGCCCAAGACTGCCGCAGGCGGTGTCATCGATCAATGACGCCTGCACAGACCTGCATTCATGCGGTTTCTGGGCGCTTGGGCGCCCCTCTTTCAGGCCCTACGCCCGCTGCACGCGCACCTGTCCCATCGCCAGCAGTTGGTGCCTGACCATCCACAGGTTGCCCAGCGCGAACAGCGTGACGATCTGCTGTGTGTTCTTCTTCAGGCCCCGGTAGCGCACCTTCACGTATCCGAACTGTTGCTTGAGTACCCTGAAGGGGTGCTCGACCTTGGCGCGGATGCTGGCCTTGATCTGCTCGACCTTCTCCAGCAGCGCCTGCACCGGGCGTTCCTTGTCCAGTTGCCTGCGCTTGGAGTGCTTCATGGCGACGTGCCAGCGCACCGTTGGCCTGGCATCCGGGCGCTTGTGAACTCCTTGATAACCCGCATCGCCAAAGGCATCCGTCTCTTGCCCGTGCAGCAAGCTGTTGGCTTCCAGCACATCCGAGACGTTGCCTGCCGTGCCCCGCACCGTGTGCACCAGCCCCGAGTCAGCATCCACCCCGATGTGGGCCTTCATGCCGAAGTACCACTCGTTGCCCTTCTTGCTTTGGTGCATCTCGGGGTCTCTTGCCTTGTCTTCGTTCTTGGTTGACGTAGGCGCTGCAATCAGCGTGGCATCCACCACCGTGCCAGCCTTCAGCTGCAACCCTTTGGCTTGCAGCAGCGCGTTGACCGTGGCCAGGATCTGATCGGCCAGCTTGTGGCAGGTCGAAATACTGCGCCACGAAGTCAGGCAACTGCGCCTTGAGCAGGACCTCTTGAACAAGGCCAATGAACTGCTAAAAAAAGGCCTGGGCGTCGATCTGCAACTCCTGTCCAACCGGGAGAAGACACTGCTGATTGACGCCCTCAGGGAGCACTATGGTCTGCCAGAGCTCCTTGCACAGTTGGGTCTTGCGCGCAGCTCGTACTTCTACCATCGGGCCCGCGCGGCAATCGGAGACAAGTACGTGAAGGTGCGCCAATCCATCACCGAGATCTTCGAGTCCAATCACCGCTGCTACGGCTACCGCAGGCTGCAAGCCTCACTGGCCAGAGAGCAAGGCCCGATCTCCGAGAAGGTAGTGCAGCGGCTGATGAAGCAAGAGAGCTTGGTCATTGCAAAGCCCAAGCGGCGGCGGTATGCCTCTTACCTTGGCGAGATCAGCCCGGCACCAGAGAACATCATCAACCGTGACTTCCAGGCTGCGGCGCCAAACGAGAAGTGGCTCACAGACATCACGCAATTCCAGATCCCCGCAGGCAAGGTCTACCTGTCACCGATCATCGATTGCTTCGACGGGATGGTGGTCAGCTGGACCATTGGCACGAGCCCGGATGCTGAGCTGGTCAACACGATGCTAGATGCTGCTATCGAGACGGTGGCAGAGACCAACGATCGACCTGTGGTCCACTCAGACCGCGGAGGGCACTACCGTTGGCCCGGTTGGCTATCGAGAATGAGCGGCGCGAACCTTACCCGTTCGATGTCCCGCAAAGCCTGCTCGCCTGACAACGCGGCGTGCGAGGGCTTCTTCGGTAGGCTGAAGAATGAGCTGTTCTATCCTCGGGACTGGAAGAGCGTCACGATCGAACACTTCATTGGGGTGGTCGACGACTACATCCGTTGGTACAACGGGAAGCGGATCAAGATCTCCCTGGGGGCCCTCAGCCCGATCGAATACCGGGTGAGTCTTGGACTTGCGGCATAAAACCAGTCCAAGTTTTTATCCGCACCCCCCTCTACATCGAGCAGCTCTGGCGCGAAAACCCCACCTCGAGCTAGAATTGAATCAATCGTCGGCCGTGTGTCGACCAGAACGCCTGCAAATGGCGATCATTCAAGGACAGGGGAACCCTGTTTTATCCATAGTCGCAGCTTTCTACGGCCCGACTTTATATTTGATTGGCTAGTAGCTCATAACTGCCAGCCGTCTCAAACGGGGAAATTTCCCCTCATAAATTAGCCGACGAGTTAGGCTCGACGCGCTACTTAAAATTGTTTGTTGCTGGAAACGCGGCAATCATCATTTAGAAGAACATTTTGGCGAAACGTCGCCACTAATGGCTCTTTTTTTCAAACGGTTCGTCTACCGCTTAATTTCATCGACAGCATTTAGCTGTTCCGATGCTTTCCTGCTGGCTGAGCACTTCGCGTGGCCAGTCAAATTGCCTATCCAAACGATAGCGCTACCACACTTATTTTAATTGGCTCGCTTTCGTCGCGAGCTGCCGTTTGTCGTGCGGCATTTAATTCTACGACCACAATTTGTTTAATATTTTGGGAATATTTGTGATGAATGAAAATGCATTGCTCTTCGAGGCAAGAAAGAATGGCGAATTAGTTGTAACTTTGGAGCAAAATGTAATTAATCAAATAACTGCGATTATTGATGAGGAAGGTGTTGAAGTCGGAGGTGATTTGGCGGATTTGCGATTCGGTGAGATGAATTCGCTGGCTGCGGCTCTGAGAAATATATTGGCTAGCGAACGCTTGTGCGAGCCTGAACTGTTGTTGATTGAATCGGCTGTGCGTAGTAGACCCGGTGGGGCGATTTTGCAGTTGCGGTTATTCTGTTATGCAGAAGAAGGGGCTTTTGATAGGTTGAAAGCGAGTCGCCTCATCAGGGTGACGTTGCAAAAAATGTTGGGTTATTCGATGCAGAATGATCCCAATTATTTTGATGAAAATCAACTAACAGACTGCGAAAGGGCGGGTGTGCAAACTGTTGCACAAGATGCTTTGCGAACCTTGGCCAACAGAAAAATCAAAGCCCCAATCCGCGTTGATTTTTTGGGTTCAAATATTGAGTTGGAGGGAAAATTTGCACCGCGGGCCAGCTTGTCGTCTTATGAGCCAAAACAAATTTCTCTTTTTGGCCGAATGCTTGGGTTTGATGTGGGCAAGAGGATTTTGTTAATGCAGGTTGAAAGAAAGGTGCTGGATGTACATTATTTAGAAGACGAGTTACCGCTTGTTCAGGTGGCAGAACTTGCGCAAGTCGGCTCAGAAACACATGTTCGAGCGAGGCAGACGTTGGACCATTTGGGTCGTGAAGTACTTTGCTTTTCTTGCTTTTCAGAGCCTCGATCAATAGATTAGCAATTCGATGCCTACGCGGTCGGCTTGCCTTGGCTGGCTGACCATGATAATGCCAAAGAAATCAGGAAAATCAATATGAATTCATGACTTGAACGAATAGATCCTATGCCTCTCAGTCCAATT
>NZ_QAIM01000523.1:0-2360 GCF_003061035.1 Acidovorax sp. HMWF018 | reverse complement strand
CTGCGTGCCATCACCGGGGTCGATGGTTGCAGTGCGGCTGTTGATGCGCACGATGGTGCCCACCACGGTCTGCAGGTACTTGTCCTCAAAGGCGACCTTCTCGCCGCAGCGAAAGTCGTTGCGCGTCGGTCGGGGGGCGGCCGGCGGCTCTGGCGCCACAGCTTGAGGGCGTGTTGCAGGATCGGGCAAGGGCGGTTCGATCGCGGCGTAAGGCAACTTCCACTCTTTGCGCTCGCGCAGGTCTTGCAACGTGACCTGCGTGTCACGCATGGCCACCACCTTGCCTTCTCGCAGACTGCCATCGCGCCAGTCCACAAAGCGCACGGTTTGACCCAGGTTCATGTCCTTGCGCACGGCAATGATGCGGCGTGGGTCGGCCAGCAGCCGCTCGATCAGCGTGCTGAGCTGGAACAGCTCCAGGCTGCTTGCGTTCTGCAGGGCGTCCAGCACCCGCGGGTCAATGCCAGACACGCTCATGCCGCCTTGCGTTGTTGATCCGCCTGACGGGACTGCCGCATCAGGTTCCAGGGCAGCAACTCATCAATGCGGTTGATGGGGTGGTCGGCTATGCGGCCGAGCACCTCCCGCAAGTAGGCCTCGGGGTCAATCCCGTTGAGTTTGGCGGTTTGCACCAGGCTGTAGATCGCCGCCGCTTGCTCGCCGCCGGCATCCGATCCCATGAACAGGTAGTTGCCCCGTCCCAAAGCCACCCCGCGCAATGCCCGCTCTGCTGCGTTGTTGTCCATCTCGATGCGCCCATCTTGGCAATACCGCGTCAGAGCCTGCCAGCGTGTCAGGCTATAGCCAATGGCTTTGGCCAACTCCGATTTGGCCGACACCCGACCAACCAACTGGCTCAACCAGACGTGCATCTCCTGCAGCAGCGGCCCGGCACGCGCCTGGCGTTGGGCCTGTCGAATGTCGGGAGGCTTTCCCCGAATGTCACGCTCGATGGCATACAGATCGGCAATGCGTCTGAGCGCCTGTGCTGCGATAGACGTCTCGTCTTTGCCGCTGCTCAGGTACAGGTCCCACCACGGTCGGCGCGCGTGCGCCCAGCATGCTGCCTCGGTGATCTGTCCTGAGGCGTACAGCTTGCCCCAGCCGCCATAGGCATCCGCCTGGAGAATGCCGCGATATTTCTTCAAGTGGCGCTCTGGATGCTCGCCTTTGCGATCTGGGGTGTACTGGTACCAGGCCGACGGTGGCGCACTTGAGCCGATCGGACGGTCATCTCTGACGTACACCCACAAGCGCCCCGTCTTGGTCTTGCCGCGCCCGGGCTGCAGCACCGGCACGGGGGTGTCGTCGGCATGAATCTTGGCAGCCGCCAGGGTGTAGCGCCCCAGTGCGGCCACCAGGGGATCAAGCAATTGACCGGCCTGGTCAACCCAGCCGGCCAGCGTTGAGCGGTCCAGCTCAACACCGCTGCGGGCGTAAATGCCGCTTTGGCGGTAGAGAGGCAAATGGTCACAGTACTTGGACACCAGCACATGGGCCAGCAGGCCGGCACCGGCCAGTCCGCGCGCTATGGGGCGGCTGGGTGCGCTGGCCTGGAAGATGGCATGGCACGCCACGCAGGCCAGCTTGGGACGCACATGCCGGATCACCTTGAAGTGGGCAGGCACGTACTCCAGTTGTTCGGAGACATCCTGTCCTATCTTACGCAGTCGAGCGCCACAAGCGGTGCACCCGCAGGACTGGCCATTTGTGTCCTGGTGCGTGTCGCTGATCTCGGGCAGGTGCTCCCGAACATCGCGCGGCAGGTGCGCGGGCAGACTGCGGTCGATCTGCGGGTCATTGGCGGGGGCCGGTGCAGATGCGGCCTTGGCTCGAGTGACCATCGCGGTCTCGCCACCATCGATCAAAGGCATCTGCGCCGACCACTGTTCGCTGGAGGTACCGAATTCGGAGCGAACCCGGCGCAGCAGTTGCAATTTGAGTTTGTCGACCATCAACTTGAGCAGGGCCACCTCGCTGTCGCGCGCCGCGATGATGCGCAGCAATTCGTCGATGTTCTGGGGCGGTTGATGGGGCGTCGGCACGGTTTTGAGTATGCCCAACTCTGCTGTCTCACCTCATCGGGAATGACCCGCAACTGCCAAGCTTTACGCCGCCAGATCGGGACGGTGCGTGCGCGCCGGCATGCGCCAGTCGATGCCTTCAAGCAGCATCGAGAGTTGGGCTGAGGTCAGAGACACGCCGCCGGATGCAGCTTGCGGCCAGACAAAGCGGCCGCGTTCGAGCCGCTTGCTCAGCAGCAGCAAACCTTGGCCATCAAACCACAGCACTTTGAGGATGTCGCCGCGCCGGCCGCGAAAGACAAAGACGTGGCCACTGAACGGGTTCTCGCTCAAAGC
>NZ_QAIM01000522.1:0-1695 GCF_003061035.1 Acidovorax sp. HMWF018 | reverse complement strand
CCTCGATGCGGCGCGAGAGCATGTGGCAGCGCGCGCGGGCCAGGGAGCTGTCGAGTGTCAGGTCCCAGCCGTTGAGCTCGATGGTGCCCGCCACGCGCAGGTGGTTGCCCAGGCGGCTCATGGCGATCTTCTTGCCGTCGTCGATGGTGGAGACCATAGGGGCGCCCTCGGGCTTGAGTAGCGGGAAGGTCGCGCTGTAGCCCTTGCCAGGGTAGATCGGCAGGTCCACGCCCACGCTGCGCAGCAGCGGTGCGCTGTACGAGCCGCAGGCCACCACGATGGCGTCCGCCTTCAATATGAAGTCTTTTTTGCCGCTCGCGCTAGTGGAATTTGGCATGACTGCTACTGAATCAATAGCATTCCCAATCTTGTTCAGCCGCAGCACATCGTGGCCGTACAGGAACTGCGCGCCGCGCGCTGCGCAGCGGCGGGCCAGTTCCTGGGTGAAGACCCGTGCATCGCCGCTCTCGTCGGTGCTGGTGTAGGTGCCGCCGGTGATCTTGTCGCCATAGGCCTTGAAGGCCGGTTCGATCTGCAGCAGCTCGTCGCGGCTCACCAGGCGGCGCTGTACGCCGTGCTTGCGCATCAGTTCGACCGCATGGCCTGCGGCGTCAAACGATTTCTGGTCGGTGTAGAAGTGGGCTATGCCGCGTTCGAGCCGGTTGTATTCGATGCCCGTGGTTTTCACCAGGTCCTTCAGTGCGGCATGGCTGTAGGCGCCCAGCGCCACAATCTGCTGCACATTGCGCTCGAACGCCGCATCGTTGCACTGCGCGAGGAACTGCAGGCCCCAGCGCCATTGCTGCCAGTCCATCTGCGGGCGAAACAGCAGCGGCGCCTCCTTGTCGAACATCCATTTGAGCGCCTTGAGCGGCGCCTCGCGGTTGGCCCAGGGCTCGCAGTAGCTCACCGAGATCTGTGCTGCATTGGCAAAGCTGGTTTCGAGTGCTGCATCGGGCTGGCGGTCGATCACGATGACTTCGTGACCGCGTTCCAGCAGGTGCCACGCCGTGCTGATGCCGATGATGCCGGCGCCGAGAACAATGGTTTTCATATGCGGAATGCCTTGTGAGCCTTTGCGTGCCACACGCCCCAGTGCGGGACACGATGGGGCGCAGTGTGCGCGACATTGCATTCAACTAAAAGCAAAATTAAACTTACTCCAAAAACATCAGCACACCTAATGAATAGCGCTGCGGAGACAACCCTCTTTTGTTTGAGCCCGAGACCATGAGCACCTACGATCCCGCCGCCCTGGAATGCCTTGCCGCCATCGTTGAAGAGGGCGGCTTCGAGCGCGCCGCGCAGCGCCTGAACGTCACGCAGTCGGCCGTCTCGCAGCGCCTGCGCGCGCTGGAGGCGCAGGTGGGCTCGGTGCTCATCGTGCGCAGCCGCCCGTTGCGGCCCACCTCGGCCGGGCAGCTGCTGCTCAAGCACACCAAGCAGATGCGCCTGTTGCGCGCCGACCTGGAGCGCGACCTGCAGGAGCTGGCGCCCAGCGCACCGGGGGGCTCGCGCGAAGACGAGCGCATCTCGATCGCCATCAACGCCGACAGCATCGCCACCTGGGCCATGGGTGCGCTGCACGATCTGGTGCGCCAGCGCCTGCCGCTCGAAATCATCGTGGACGACCAGGATTTCACGCAGGAATGGCTGCGCTCGGGCCAGGTGCTGGGCTGTGTGACCACGCTCAAG
>NZ_QAIM01000521.1:0-7387 GCF_003061035.1 Acidovorax sp. HMWF018 | reverse complement strand
GCTTTGCCTCAATTGGCGTACTCATTGGTGTTGTTTTCCTTGAGGGCATTCGTATCGCTAACTGAGGCAAAGTGTATCGAACTGCTTTCGCCGATAGGCCTGCGGAGAAAGGCCGTGCTCATCAGCCAGCCAAGATACTGCGCGCAATGATCAACTTTTGAATGTGACTAGTGCCTTCGTAGATCTTTGTAACGCGCACATCGCGATAATAGCGCTCGACCGGGAAGTCGTTGACATACCCGTAGCCACCATGCACTTGCAGCGCCGCAGAGCAAACCTTTTCAGCCATTTCGCTGGCATAGAGTTTAGCAACGGAGGCCTCCTTACTGGTTGGCAGGCCCGCATCCGTAAGACGAGCTGCATACAGCATGTACTGGTGCGCCACCTCAACCTGCATGGCCATTTCCGCCAAATCAAAGCTAATGGCCTGCAGTTCGGTGAGTGGCTTGCCATAGGCCTCGCGCTCTTTGGCGTAGCGGATGGCTGCCTCCAGCGCTGCACGGGCAATGCCGATGGCCAGGGCGGCGATTGCGATGCGCCCATCGGACAACAGCGATAGTGCTTTGCCATACCCGCGCCCTTCCTCACCGATCATGTTCTGAACTGGAACACGCATGTTGTCCAGCTGAATCTGAGCCGTGTGGGCCGTGTGCTGGCCCAGCTTCCTTTCGATACGCAAGCATTGGTAGCCTGGATCTTCGGGGTCCGCGATGAACAGGCTGAAGCGGTGACGGGCACCTGGTTCCGCAGTTGCTGCCACGACGAGCGCAAAGCCCGCTTCACTGCCATTGGAAATCCATTGTTTGCTGCCATTGATCACATAAACGTCGCCGTCCCGCTTAGCCGTGGTCCGGATGGCTGCGGTATCCGAGCCTGCATGGGGCTCTGACAATAAAAAGGCACCAATGCGCTTGCCACTGGCCAGATCCGGCAGATGGCGGGCCATCTGTTGTTCGGTTCCAAAACTACGTAACACGTGCGCAGCTGAGTTGTGGACGTGCATCATGGTGGCGAAGCCACCATCGGCCGCTGCGAATTCTTCAATAGCCAGGCAATACTCCACGAATGAAAGCCCGGAACCGCCGTATGCTGGCGGGGCGAGCATGCCCATGAAGCCTACGTCGGCAACTGCCTTGATTTCGTCGTGTGGCCAAGCCCCCGTGCGATCACGTTCGGCGGCCGTGCTACCCACCACTTCAGTCGCGACACGCCGGGCAGACTCCCGAATAATGACTTCTTGTTCGCTCAGCAATGCATTGGAAACGATGCTCATAAACCCATCCTTGAAAACTTGGAAAACGACTGACCCAATGCGGTCAACCCAGCCAGCGCTTGCGGCGGCGGTAATGTTTCATGTCGCGGAAACTCTTGCGCTCCCCATCGACCGTCAGGCCGAGGTAGAACTCTCGAACGTCCTCGTTGGTCTTTAAGCTGTTGGAGGGGCCCTCTAACACGATCCGTCCGCTCTCCATCACATAGCCGTAGTCGGCTAAATCCAGAGCGACGCGGGTGTTTTGCTCCACGATCAGCAGAGTCAGACCGCTGGTCTTGAGGTCACTCAGCAAACCATAGACCTCATCGACCATCAGCGGAGCCAAGCCGAGCGAAGGCTCGTCGATCATCACCAACTTAGGCTTGGCCATCAGGGCCCGTCCAATTACCAGCAATTGCTGCTCGCCGCCCGACAGGTAACCTGCTGTGCGAGTACGCAAGGCTTTCAGACGCTTGATGCGGCTATACACCTCATCAAGCATTTCCTTGGCATCGCCAGCGCTGCCCATATGACCGCCCACCACCAGGTTCTGCTCCACTGTCATGTGGCGGAGAACCTTGCGCCCTTCCATGACATGTACCAACCCCTTGCGAACGACATCGACGGGGTTGGCACCGGTGATGTCCGCACCATCAAATTGAATACTCCCCGCCGTCACACGACCATCCTCTGTCCTGACCAGGTTGGAGATGGCCTTGAGCGTGGTGCTCTTGCCAGCGCCATTGGCGCCCAGCAAGGTCACGCACTGTCCAGCGGGGACTTTGGCGGTAATGCCTTTGACAGCAAGAATGACGTCGCTGTAGAGGACTTCAACGTTGTTCAGTTCAAGCACGGGTAGCTCCAGATGATGTGGCCTGGGTCTCGGTGGCCCGAGACCCAGGCCGATTTGCAATTACCACTTGTTCAACACAGGAACCGGAACGTTCTGCTCGAGAAGTTTGTACTTTCCCTTTTCGACGGTGCCGATGTTGACGGCTGTGCCCGAGGTCGGGAACGGCGCATCATTGTTGAACTTGATATTGGGCAACAAGCCAAAACTGCGCTCGGTAGGCATGGGGGTGGACAGCAGTGCAGCGCGAACCTCTTCGCCCGTCACACCGCCAGCACCTTTGACCTTGACAACATTTTCAACGGCACGAACCGTCAACATCGCTTGGCTCATGCCCATAATGCAGGCAGAGTTATAGGCGGCTTGCAACTTGTATTGGCTGCGCAGTTTCTCGAAGAAGTCCCGTGCCGGTGTTGCGCCTTCGGCGGCCATGGCCATGCCATAGACCTCATAGTTTCCATCCATTTGGCTCAGGTCACCCAGCGCTTTCCCCGACGAAAGCAACCCGTTATGAGCGCTAACCACTATCGGAATATTGGTTTTTCCAAGGCTTTGCAGGGCGCGCCGTGTCGCCACTACCGATGCTGTATTGTTGAACACCTGCAGTACCGTGGCCCCCTTGCGGACCAGGCGGCTGACCTGCTGGGTAAGGTCGGTCGGCTGTGCTTCGGTATAAATCGTTTCAACGACTTCAATGATCTTCGGATTGTCCTTAGCGAACTTCTCGACACCTTTGTGGATGTCCACGTAGGCCGGCGATACTTCCGATGAAATCACCCCCACCTTGAGAGGAGCAGACGAACCCGACTTCTTCTGCATCCACACATAAAACGCAGCCGCTTCGTGCGGGTAAGTGGCACGGGCATTGAACACCCAGTTATCACCCTTCCAAGCAAATCCATATCCTGCTGTCGACTGGACAAGAGGCACCTTGTCACTAGGCAAGCGCTGCTGCAGCGCATTGGTATCTGCACCGCCCACACCCAGAACAGCCACCGGGTTGAGCTCGGACTTGATGCCTGGCCAGAGGCTGGCCACTTGGGCGACGTCATAGCGGGTGTCGAAATCCTTGATTCGCAATGCGACGCCCTGCGCTTTACCGACCTCTTCGCTCCACCAGTCGAGCACCGCACGGCGGCATCCCGTCATATCTTTCATGATGTCTGCGAAAGGTCCGGTGAAGTCAGCCAGGCCAGCCACGTTGTAAGTAGTCTGAGCTTGTGCCATGCCGCCAAGGCACAAGGCTGACGCCAGTAAAGCGCCGCGTTGCCCCAGTTTGACCATTGCCGACAACTTTGCTCGATTCGTTTTCATAAAAAAAGTCTCCTTTTGTAGTAGCGCTTTGCATTGGAGCAGCCCTTCCCAGCGCCTAAGGTGGCTGCAGAAAACAGGATTGCGGTCAATATGGGTAAGGCCACATGCGATAAGACCGCTTGACGATGTTCCACCGGTGCATCAGACCGCGTGGCTCAAAGATCAGAAAGGCCGCGATGACTCCACCCAGGAAAATATTCATCACTGCGAAAACAACATCTCCGCTCAGGAAGGAAAAGTTCTCGACCAGTGAAGGGCCCACGATGGTGATCGTCTCCTGGGCAGTACGGATAACAAACACGCCGATCAGCGCGCCCGTCACCGACCCCATGCCACCCACAATGATCATCGCGATGAACCATATCGAGTGGATCAGGGTGAACTGGTCAATCGCCACGAACCTGACGTAGTAAGCCCAGAGCCCTCCACCGATGCCCGCGTAAAACGCACCCAGCAAGAAGGCAAGTACCTTGGTGCGCACGACATTGATGCCCATCATTCCTGAGGCCACGTCGTCATCGCGCACTGCCGCAAAAATTCGACCATGGCGGCTGCGTGCGACGCCGTAGGCGCCCGCAATCATGATGAAGGCCACTACCAGACACAGGTAGTAAATGCGGGTATCGGTGTTGAAAACGAAACCAAGGAGCTGTGCTGGTTCCAGAGTGATGCCGTTAGATCCCCCCAGCCACTTGGCAGGCAGGTTGAGCACAAAGAAGTGGAACAAAATCTGCGCAGCAATCGTGGTCAAGGCAAGGTAAAAACCCTTTATGCGCATTGCGGTTAATCCAAACACCAGCCCAAAAAGCGCCGCGCACAGCCCGCCGATGGGCAAAGCCAGCCAGAAAGGCAGGTGGCCTTTCGTCGCTAGGAGCGCTGTTGCATACGCACCAACCCCCATGAACGCAGCTTGACCCAAATTGATCTGACCCGCTAGACCAGTATTGATCTGCAGCCCCATGACCACCACTGCAGTAATCAGCATAGAGGTCATGATCGCCACCCAGCGGACCTCGCTGATCAGGGGCAGCGCAAACAACGCTATAACAAACAGGCCCAATGCCACCGCCTGGCTGCGCGTGCGAATTAGTGCTTGGTCTTTGGCGAAAGAAGTCGCGAATACACCTGCGGGATCCATGCTCATACCCTCTCAATGGTTTTCCACCCGAACATGCCGGTGGGACGAATTAACAACACCACCAGCATGATGATGAAAGGAAAGACGGAGCCCAGCGCTCCCCCCACCAGGGGATCGAGATAGGCCGAAGCCAAACCCTGAATCACACCCACCAAAACACCGGCGATCAGCAAACCTGCGAGGGACTCCAACCCAGCCAGCAAGGCCACCGGCAAGGCAGCCAGGCCGATGTCGGAGCTCATCATGTTGATGGAGCGGCCACTCAAATGCACTATCGCCCCCAGTGTGGAAAGCACGGATCCCAGCACCCACGCAAAGGCAATGGAACGCTGCACCGAGATGCCCATGGACATGGCCACCTGGTGGTCTTCCGCCACGGCCGTCATGGTCAAGCCAGCCCTTGTCCGGTTGAAAAACCAGGAGAGGCCAACGCCGATGAAGATGGTCATAATTCCACCGTAGAGCATCGAACGGGAGACGATGAGATCGCCAACGATGATCGGATCCAGAGGAAAGATGATCGGAAAAGCACGCACCTGTGGACCAAAAAGCACCAACACAACGCCTCGGATCAGAATCAAGAGACCGATCGTCACCATGACCATCGAGAAGACGGATTCCCCAACCAGACGGGCAAAAAATATCCGCTCAATCATGAAACCAAAAATTGCAGCACTAACGAATGCCACGGGCAATCCGACCCACAGCGGTAGACCCATCTGAATAATCGTCCACCACACCATGTAGCCGCCAAAGACCACCAACTCACCTTGTGCAAAGTTGAACACCTTTGACGCGCGATAGATCACGACGAAACCCATGGCGATCAACGCATACAGAAGCCCTGACAGCGCACCGTTTATCAGGTAGTTAATAAAATCGATCATTTCCGTCCTCTGCTTCGGGCTGCGCCCAGGTGGTCTGACCCTGCGGCGTCCGTGTCATGGATGGACACCAGAGCCTCGAAATTGCCGCGCCGACCGTCCTGGTAGGTCACAGGAATATCGATACGCACGGCGTGCAAGCCGTCATATAAACCGTTGATCAGCGTGGCGTATCGCACCTCCAGGAATTCGCGCCGCAGCTTTCTCGAACGTGTTAGTTCGCCCTCGTCCGGATCAAGCTCTTTTGGAAAATTGGCGAATCGCTTGACCCGCGCATGCGCCGGCAAAAACTGATTCACACGGGTAATTTCCTGACTGATCAACTCTGCGACCTCTGGCCGCTGTGACAAATCGGTAAAGGTTGAAAATCCGATCCGCTTGTCTTCTGCCCACCGCGACAGAACAGCCATGTCGATATTGATGAGAGCGGCCACGAAGTCCCTCGTCTCGTCTCCCACCGTCATGATGTCCTTGATGAAGGGACTGAACCGAAGGCGGGTCTCGACGAACTGCGGCGGGAAGGTTTCTCCGCTGCGCAAACGCTTGAGGTCCGACAACCGCTCCAGGAACACGAGCTCGCCTAGCTCAGTTTTCGTTACGGCATCGCCCGTGTAGAACCAGCCATCTTTCACCTTCGACTCTACGGAACCCTCTCTGCGGTAGTAGCCCAGAAACGGGCTTCCGCCACGAATCTGCAGCTCTCCGTCCGCACTCAAGCGCCATTCCAATGGTGGGCCCGCCTCTGGATGCGCCTTCATCCAGTGCCCTACGGTCTCCAGATCAAATCGGTCACCCTGGTGGCATGTCAGCAACCCGGTTTCGGTGGAGCCATAGATGTTGCGCAGAGGTATACCCATGGCATGGAACATGCGAAACACATCCGGTGCCATGGTGGCACCACCGCAGCTGGCACAGCGCAGCCGGGTCAGGCCGAGCAGATCTCGCAACGGGCGCAGAACCAGTGCATTGGCGATAGGAAACAGCAACCGGTCCAGCAGGCCAACGGGTTTTCCATCCAAGCGCCCCACATTAACGGTGTGACCGATCTTCATGCCCCACTCGTAGACACCTCGTCGAATGGGTCCTGCGTCGAGCATGTGCGCCTGCACAGAGGACGCCATGCTTTCCCACTGGCGCGGAGCAAATGTCATACCTTCCACCGCCAATTCCCGAATGTTGGACAACACCTGCTCCGGGCCCTCGGGGAAGTTCACTACCATGGGCAATCCCAATCCCATGGTGATGCCATATATTTGTTCAGTGGCCCAGGATGGCGCGATGTAACTCAGGTATTCCATACCCGGCTTCACATCCATGGAATCGATCAAGCGCTGGGCGTTGTCGATCAAAAAGCGATGCGTGAGGATCACGCCCTTGGGCTGCCCCGTCGTGCCGGAAGTGTAAGAAAGAACCGCTATGTCATCGGGGGCTCCCGCATCCACTAGCGCGTCGTACATCTTTCCGTTACGTTGATGGATTTCACGCCCTTGCCGCTGCATGCCATCGAAGGTTTGCAGGATGGGGTCGTTATACGACCACATACCCGTTTCATCCCAATACACAATGTGGCGCATCTTCAACGTCTTGTTCCGGACATCCAGGCCCTTGTCAACCTGCTCTTGGTCCTGCGCGAACAAGATGACTGCTTCGCTGTCGTCCAAAAGATAGGCCACCTCCTCCGAAGTGAGGTCCGGGTACATGGATACAACTTTGCATCCCAGTGCATGCGCGGCATACTCGGCCCAGTAATGCTGCGGCTCATTCTCACCAATGATGGCAATGGTCTCACCCGCTTTGACGCCTGCTTGGTGCATGCCCAGCGCAATCTCTCGAACGTTGCGCTGCACATCCGCAAAGCTGTACTCCCGCCAAATGCCGCGCTGCTTATGGCGCTGGGAAAGACGGTTGGGGTTAGCATGCGCATGCTTGCGCAGCAACTGGGGAAGGGT
>NZ_QAIM01000520.1:0-5159 GCF_003061035.1 Acidovorax sp. HMWF018 | reverse complement strand
TTTTGATCCCAGGGTAGATAGTTAGCGAGTTTGAGCTTCATTTCAGCCCCGCGGCACCCACGCCGCGGGGCTTTTTTGTCTACCTCGTCCAGCCTTGCGCTAATTGCGGGTGCGCTCGATCGTGCGACGCAGGTCTTCAGGGATCGGCAGAGGCTTGATCGGACTGACGTTCGCACCACCAGTATTGCCGGCGGGCACCCATCCAATGACAGTTTTGGTGGCAGCTCCCAAGATTCGCATCGAGTGACACAAAACTTCGCGCGGGCTTTTCTGCCTGAATCCCCATACAAGCATACGCAGGTGCACCCGAACATGCTGCGCTGTGAAAGCTTGACCAAGGACGTGAGCGCGCTCCAGTTAGCGAAAGCTCACCTGCGCTTGGCTGCGTTGCCGGCAGTCGTGGCAGCGTGCAATTTCGCATCCACGGCGGGGCGGATTCTCGTTCCAAACGTTGTCATGCTCAGGCCTTTTCTGACACGCCGCGCAGCAGCCGCAGACCGTTGATCACCACCAGAAGGCTGGCCCCCATATCGGCAAAGACAGCCATCCACATGGACGCGTTCCCGAACACGGCGAGGACCAGGAACACTGCTTTGATGCCCAAGGCAAAAGCGATGTTCTGCAGAAGAATGTTGCGTGTGCGCCGGGAGAGCCTGATGACCTCGGGGATACGTCGCAGATCGTCATTCATGATGACGATGTCTGCGGCTTCCATGGCCGTGTCCGTGCCCGCGGCGCCCATGGCGATACCGATGTCTGAACGCGCAAGCGCCGGGGCATCGTTGATCCCGTCCCCAGTCATCGCGGTGGGGCCGTGCTCAGCCTGCATTTTCTCGATGGCCGAAAGCTTGTCCTCGGGCAGCAGATTTCCGTGCGCCTTGTCGATGCCCGCTTGCTTGGCAATGGCCTGTGCCGTCGACACGTTGTCACCTGTGAGCATGACCGACGCGACGCCGAGCTCGTGCAGTTGCCCTATGGCTTCGCGCGAGCTGTCCTTGATGGTGTCAGCCACAGCAAAGAGGGCAAGAACCTCGCGTTCATCCGCCAGAAGGGTGACCGTTCGCCCCTTTGCCTCGTGGCTGGCGAGCAGCTCCTCGATCGCTGGCGAGCACAGTCCCCGCTCCTCGATGAGGCGGTGATTTCCAAGCACCAGCGTCTGTCCTTGGAGTTGGGCTTCTACACCCCTGCCGGCAAGCGCCTTGAACCCGCTCACACCGCCTTTTCCGGCATCCAAGCCCTTTGCAATGGCCTTCGACACAGGGTGATCCGAATGCCCTGCGAGATCCGCCGCCCATCCCAGCACAACGGCTTCTGACTGCCTGGTTGCAAGCACGGCTTTTTCCACGAGCTTCGGCTTGCCTTCCGTGATCGTCCCGGTCTTGTCCAGCGCGATGGCCTTGAGCTTGTGTGCATCTTCGAGGTACACCCCACCCTTGATCAAGATGCCGCGGCGGGCCGCCGATGCGAGCCCGCTGACCACCGTGACCGGGGTCGCGATCACGAGGGCACAGGGGCATGCGATTACCAGCAGGACCAGCGCCTTGTACAGCGCCTGCATCCAGGTTAAGTCCAGAAACACGGGGGTCAGGACCGCGACCAGCACAGCGATGATGAACACCCCTGGCGTGTAGATAGCGGCGAATCGATCAACGAATTGTTGGGTAGGAGCCCGCGAGCCCTGGGCTTGTTCGACCGACTGAATGATGCGTGCCAAGGTCGTATTGCTTGCCGCGGCCGTCACGGTGATTTCAATGGTGCCAGTCTCATTGATCGTGCCTGCGAAGACGGGGTCGCCCTGCGCCTTGTCCACCGGGATGCTCTCTCCTGTCACCGGGGCCTGGTTGACAGCGCTGGTCCCGCTGGCCACAGTCCCGTCGAGCGGTATACGCGCACCGGGCTTCACGCGAACGATCGCGTTGATTTGCACATCCGCCGCTGGCGTCATCGTCCAGCTTCCGTCGGACTGGCGGACTTCAGCGGTATCTGGCGTGAGGTCGAGCAGACTCTTGATCGCATTTCTGGCCCGATCGACTGCCCGTCCTTCAATCAGCTCGGCGATAGCATACAAAGCCATCACCATTGCTGCTTCTGGCCACTGGCCAATGAGGAAGGCCCCCGTCACGGCAACGGTCATCAGCGCATTGATGTTCAGGCGCTTTTGCATGAGCGCTGCAAAGCCCTTGCGGTAGGTTGAAAAGCCTGCGAGCCAGATCGCTGTGGCCGCAACCGCCATGCCGATGCCCTTGAATACCGTGGTGTCCGGTGCGAAGAAGGACAGGGTTTCTGCCGCGATAGCCAACGCAAGTGCCAGCACCATCCGCCCCAGCCCTTCTGCCGTGCTGCCGTGGTCATCACTGTTGACCCCGCCGTGTGCGGGTGCCACTGGCTCGGGATTAAAGCCCGCCTTGCGGATGGCAGCCACGGCCTCGGGGATCACGTTCTCGGGTGCGTCGATTGTCAGGGTGCGAGCACCCAATTGGAAGCCCAGCCCCCGCACACCCGGAATCGGTTCCAGCGCACGTCGGATCTCGCTCTCCTCCGCAGCACAGTCCATCGTTGATATTCGGAATACGGCCCCTCTGGATGCGGAGCCGGAAGTGGGAGCGGATGACGGTGCCTGTGCCTTCGCATCTGCAGCGCAACAGGCGTCCGCCGCATGGTCTTTGTGGGCGTTCTCGTTTGAATTCATGGTGTTGGTTCCTTGGTGTAATTTGATTGGAAACCTTAAAGTAACTTCAAAGTCAAGCGCGAAGGTGTTTTGATTGCGGGGCCAACTTGGCGGCTTGGATCCGCACGACAGCAGCTACTTCTTGACCTTCGCGACTTCCTGGGAAACCAGGTCTGCCAGTTGCTTGGCTCCGAAACTGGGAAGCGGGCGACCATTGACGAAGAAGGTCGGCGTCTTGCTGACTTGGAGCGCGTTGATGTCCTGCAAATCCTGCTGGATGACAGCATCCATCATTGGAGTGGCCATATCTGCCTGCGCACGTCGCAAGTCCAAGCCAGCCTGCGCTGCTGCTCTTAAGGCCAGCTCAAGGCGAGGGGAGCCGTGGTCTGCCCAGCTTAGCTGCGTATCTAGCAAAGACTCAAGCACGGGAACGAATCGATCTTGCTTGCGGGCGGCTTCCAGCAGTTTGACCACTTGGTCTGCCCCGCGGTGAAAAGGGGCATACCTGATCACCAACCGGACATCGGCTGGATATTGCCGCATCAAGTCTTTGACGATGGGATAGAAGGCACGGCACGTCTCGCACGCGGGGTCGAAGAACTCTACGATGGTGACCGGTGCCTCGCGTGGACCCAGGACAGGTGAGTGCATCCGCACGAGGTGCTCGGACTGGCTGATGACAACCGCTTGTTTCTCCCCCAGTGCGTTGTGCTGGTAGACGTATGCACCGACAGCGAAGGCACTTGCAGAAACGATCAGCACGAGGGCGACGATTGCTTTTTTAGAGATCATTGACGGGTTCCGCGCAAGTAGACGAAGAGGAACGCTGCTATGGCAGCGAAGGATGAGAAAGAGAGCCAGGGCAGCTCCAGACCCAAGAAGATGCTGAGCTTCTGGTTGGCACAAGACACTCCTGCAGAGCAGGGAATCCACGTCTGAGGAACAAGCCCCGCCACCAGGAGGCTGTGATACCCAGCGATCACCAAGCCAGTGAGTGCCATCGGCAACGCGTAGACAGCTCCTCGGCGGTCTTCCGCGTACAGCGACATGCCAAGTACAAGAGCGATAGGGAACATGGCGATGCGCTGGTACCAGCACAGCACGCACGGCGTCATGCCCATGACTTCGCCGATGAACACAGCACCACCGGTGGCCGCGATCGAAACCAGCCAAGCGCACAGTAGCGTCAGCCAAGACCGGCTCATGGGCACAAGCCCTGCGTGCGAGATTCGAAAGCGCGCCCCCGTGTGGTGCTACGCGTCCATGAGATCAGTAGGCCGCGCGAAACGTCGGCAAAGACCATGAGAACTCCCTGAAACGAACAGACAGGCCAGCTGCAGCAGTGCAGGCTGGCTCGCGGGTCAGCAGCGGTTCCGGTGAGGAACCGACGCCTTGGTCAGGCCAGGGCGAGCCACTGCGGGCGTTCAGGGCGAAGGGGCGTGGGAGGAGCCTTGGGCGCAAACGCGATTGCACCAAAGAGTTCATGGGCCACCGCGATCGCAGTCATAAGACTGTGCTGTGGAGCAGCAGGGCTGTGCGAATGGCAGACGCCACAGTCCACGTCCACGCCGGAGGCATCCGCTTTCTGCGAAGAATCGAGACCGATCTGGAGCGCGGGACTCACGTCAAGAGGACCCTCTTGCGATTGCATGATCTCTAGGCCATGCACACCGGCAATGTGCGCGGCGCCGCGTGCGTCCTCGTGAATGTAAGGAGCCACTGCCGCCCAGCACAGTTGCAAGGGCAACAGTGCGATGAGCAGAGCGAGCAGTTTGGAACGCATTCGAAAATTGTAGTAGCTCAGCCCGGGAACCTGCACGCCGAAAGGCCGCGTCCATGTAAAACATGAAAAAAATCGACCCTGTGAAGAGGGCCGGATAACGCTGAGTTATCGCGCAGATTACATCTGCGTAATCTAGGCCCGTATCAGTCGAAATGCGTTGACCTTGAAGCCACCACAAGGTTTCAAATAAGCCCATCACAACATGCGCAGGAGTAAGTGATGAGTTTCTTCAACAAGCTTTTCAGCGGACATCACGGCGGCGGCGGCCGCGGCCACCATGGCGGAAATTACCGAGACAGCGACCACAATCGCGGCTATAGCGATGGACCCAACACCCAGCGACCAGCGAATCTCATCGCGTGCGCGAGTTGCGGTTGCGCGAACCAGCCAGGCGCGAAGTTCTGCCAGCAGTGTGGCACCAGCATGGTCGCAACGCAGTGCACCAAGTGCTCTGCGGTATTGGCACCCAACGCAAAGTTTTGCGGCTCATGCGGGCAGGGCAGAGGGTGACCGAAATCTACGCGCTGGCATGCCAAGCGCACGAATCGGGCTTGAGACGGGCCCACAGTGCCATGGGTGAAGGCATCCAGATCGGGACGTCGGTCAGGCCGCGACACCTCTACACGATGCAAGGGGAGCAGCATGCCATTGGAGTTTCTTCGACAGATCGATATTGGCACTTTGCCAAAACAGGTAAGGAAGGCAGGG